>JBOHRM010000249.1:0-4353 GCA_050732715.1 Longimicrobiales bacterium | reverse complement strand
CGGTCAGGTCGCGGGCCAGGAAGTCGCGGTGATGGAGGTCGAGTGCCGGTCCCAGGGCGACGCACAGTGCCGATTCCTGTTCGGCGGCCCCGCGGCGTTGGACGAGCTGTTCCGCCGGATCGAGTCGGGCGAAGATCTCGACCGCTCGATCGCGGCATTGGCGTGAGGTGGCCCGAGTCCTCGGCATCGACCCGGGCGAGCGGCGGATCGGGCTGTCGCTCAGCGACCCCAGCCGCACGATCGCGCAGCCGCTGCCGACGCTCGTGCGCCGGCCCGGCAAGCGGCCGCCCGTACAGGCGATCCTCGACCTCGCGCGCGCCAATGACGTCAGCCGCGTCGTGATCGGGTTGCCCCTTTCTCTCGAGGGGAACGAGACCGACTGGACGCAGGCGGTCCGCGCCTTCGGCGATGCGATCGCCCGCCGCTCGGGGTTACCGGTCGAGTTCATCGATGAGCGGCTCACGTCCGTGGCTGCGGAACGCGCGGTCCGCGCGCTCGGGCTGCCACGCGGCGAGCGGGAGCGCAAGGACCGCGTCGACGCGGCCGCGGCGGTGCTGATCCTGCAGGCTTATCTCGATCGCCGGGCGAGGAACGACAGGAGTGACGAATGACACGGGCAGCCTTGTTGGTTTTCACTGGCCTCGCGTTCGCCGCCGGTGCGGGCTGCGCTGGTGAAGGCAGCGGCGAGCCGGTGCGGGTACGCGTGCCGCGCGGCGCCTCGTTCTCCCAGGTTGCGGACTCGCTCGAGGCGAAGGAGATCATCGCCTGGAGTCCACTGTTCCGTCTCTACGCCCGCGCCAAGGGCGCGGCCGGCCGGATCCAGCCGGGCACGTACGAGTTCCGTCGCGGAACCGGGTGGGACGTTGTCCTCGACGACCTTGTCGCCGGCCGATTCCTCGTGGCCAGGGTGACGATCCCCGAGGGGTGGGACCTGCGCGGCATCGCGCCGCGTCTGGCGGAGATCACCGGCGTTCCCGCGGATTCGATCCTCGGCGCGCTCGCCGACACGACGCGGCCGGGCCCGCTTGGCGTGCCCGGGCCCACGCTCGAAGGGTATCTCTACCCGGCCACCTACACGTTCCCGGTCGATGCGCCGTTCGACACGATCGTGCACGCACTCGTCAGGCGATACCAACAGACGTGGACCGCGGAGCGCCGCGCGCGCGCCGACTCGATCGGAATGGACGAGCGCGAGGTGGTCACGCTCGCCTCGATCATCGAGAGAGAGGCGAAGAAGGCCGACGAAATGACGCTGATCTCCGCGGTCTTCCACAACCGGCTCGACATCGGATACCCGCTTCAAGCCGACGCCACGGTGCAGTATGCGCTCGGTGTGCACCGCGAGCGGCTGCTCTACGCCGCGATCGACAGTGCCGCCAACGACCCGTACAACACCTACCACCACGCGGGCCTGCCGCCCGGTCCGATCGCATCACCGAGCGATCGTGCGATCGATGCTGCGCTAGACCCCGATACCACCGACTATCTCTATTTCGTGGCACGGCCGGATGGATCGCACATCTTCAGCCGTTCGCTCGACGAGCACAACCGCGCGAGGGCGGAGCTCCGGCGCGCTCGCAGCGCGGCGGCGGCGAACGCGCCCGACTCGACGTCCCGAGAGCCGAACGAGGACGGCTGACCCACCGTGCCGACGGCAGAGAGTGCGAAGCTGCGAGCACGTGCCGCCCTTCCCCGCGAAGGAGCGCGAGATCGTGAACAGCGCTTCGATCCGCTCGATCTCCGGCTCATCGTCATCACTGACCGAGCGCTCGCCGGCCCGCGCGGCGTGCTCGAGGTTGTTGCGGCAGCATTGCGAGCGGGCGCGCCGGCGATCCAGCTTCGTGACAAGAACGCACCGGCGGTGGAGCAGCTCGAGCTGGCGACGTCGTTGCGCGAGCTCACCCGTGCACACAACGCGCTCCTGTTCGTCAACGATCGGCTCGATGTCGCGCTCGCGGTTGGCGCCGATGGCGTGCACCTCGGTCCCGAAGACCTGCCCGTCGCGGCAGCGCGCGATATAGCGCCCGGTCTCGTGATCGGATTCTCGACCGATGACCCGGCCGCCGCGCGCGCGGCCGAGCGGAATGGCGCGAGCTACATCGGCTGCGGCGCGGTGTTCGGATCGACCACAAAGGCCGGCCTGGCCGCCGAGCGGATCGGGATCGAGCGACTCGGTGCCGTCGCACGCGCGGTCCGCATCCCCGTCGTCGGTATCGGAGGCATCACACCCTCGAACGCCCGCGCAATCGCAGCGACCTCGGCCGCCGGCGTGGCCGTCATCGGCGCGATCATGGCTGCCGCCGACCCGGCCCGCGCAACCCGCGAACTGCTCGCCAGGCTGGGGACCAGAACCTGACTCCTCATGCGCATTACCGCCATCCAAACCTATCGCGTCGAGCTGCCGCTCCATGAAGGCAGCTACAAGTGGTCGGGCGGCAAATCGGTCGACGTCTTCGACTCGACAATCGTCGCGGTCGACACGGACGCCGGCATCACCGGCTACGGCGAGGTTTGTCCGCTGGGGCCGAATTACCTGCCGTCCTACGCCGAAGGCGCTCGCACCGGCATCGAGACGCTCGCGCCGACACTGATCGGCGTCGACCCGACACAGCTCGGACCGCTCAACGCCATCATGGACCAGGCGATGCGCGGCCACCCCTACGTCAAGAGCGCGATCGACGTCGCGTGCTGGGATATCCTCGGCCACGTTACAGGTCAGCCGGTCGCAACCTTGCTCGGCGGCCGATTCGGCGAAGGCTTCGACCTCTATCGCGCGATCTCCCAGGAATCGCCCGAGCAGATGGCCGAGATGGTTGAAGCGTACCGGGCTGAGGGGTACACGAAGTTTCAACTCAAGGTCGGCGGCGATCCAGACACCGATATCGCGCGCATCCGCGCCGTACGCGAGATCTTGCAACCGTCCGACGTCCTGATCGCCGATGCGAACACCGGCTGGACACAGCACGCCGCGATCCGCGTCGCCAACGCCGTCCGCGACCTCGATGTCTACATCGAGCAGCCTTGCCTGACCTACGCCGAGTGCCTCACCGTTCGCCAACACACGAATCGGCCGTTCATCCTCGATGAGATCATCGACGGCGTCGACACCGTCGTGCGCGCCGTCGCCGATCAGGCGATGGACGTGGTCAACCTCAAGATCTCGAAAGTCGGCGGGCTCACGAAAGCGCGACTGCTGCGCGACCTATGCGCCACCCTCGGCATCGCAATGACCATCGAGGACACCTGGGGCGGCGACATCGTCACCGCCGCGATCGCTCATCTCGCGCACTCGACGCCGCCCGCGCTCCTCTTCTCTTCCACCGACTTCAACAGCTACGTCACCGTGTCGATCGCGGAAGGCGCACCCCAACGCCGCGGCGGACGGTTGGCCGCGCCGTCTACGCCCGGACTCGGCGTCACGCCCCGGCCGGACGTGCTCGGCGAACCGGTGCTCACCGCGCACTGACCGCTCGCGGCTTTCCATAGCGCCCCTTAGCGGCGCCTCGCCCTCCCGGCGCCTTGGCGCACGGCATCCCGGGCGACACCATTGACAAATCGAAAGGATACGCCGTACCTTTTCTAATCGAAAGGAGGGCGGGATGGATCGGAGCGAACGCGGCGGCGAAGTCATCAAGGGCACGCTCGAGATGATCGTGCTCGAGGTGTTGCAGCTCGGGCCGATGCACGGGTGGGGGATCACGGAGCTGATCGAGGGTCGGTCGGATGGTTTACTGAGCGTCAATCAAGGTTCGTTGTACCCGTCGCTCTACCGTCTGACGGCGCGCGGGCTGCTCACCTCTGAGTGGCATGCAACGGAGAACAACCGTAAGGCGCGCTACTACTCGCTGACGAAGGAAGGTCGCAAGCATCTCGCCGCGGAGCGCACGGACTGGGAGCGTCTCTCGCGCGGCGTCAATCTGATTCTCCGCGGAGCGGACCAATGATGCGGTGGCGGGAGCTGGGAACGCGCCTGCGCGGCAGCGTTCGCCGCGGTTCGGGGGAGCGCGAGATGGAAGACGAGATGCGCTTCCATCTGGACATGGCGACCGAGCGGAACCTGCGTCTGGGGCTGTCACCGGAGGAAGCCCGCCGGCGAGCACACCTTGTGTTCGGTGATGGGGAGCGGTTCAAGGAAGAGGGACGCGATGCGCTGCGCGTTCGTGCGGTCGAGAACGTGCTGCGGGACGTTCAATACGGCTTGCGTTCTCTGCGCCGGCTTCCTGCGTTCACGACTGTCGCCGTGCTTACGCTCGCGCTCGCGATCGGGGCGAACACAGCGATCTTCAGCGTGGCCAAGGCCGTGCTCCTCGAGCCGTTGCCCTTCCCGAACGCCGACCGGCTCGTCCATATCGG
>JBOHRM010000248.1:0-2821 GCA_050732715.1 Longimicrobiales bacterium | reverse complement strand
GGTGCCGACACAGCCGTGCGCGGTTTGCTCCGGCACCGGCCAGGTGACGGAGCAGCGCCAGATCCTGCTGAGCGTGCCGGCCGGCGTCGATACCGGCTCGAAGCTGCGGCTCTCGGGCCAAGGCGAGCGAGGGCCCGGCGGCATGCCTGCCGGCGACCTGATCGTGACGTTCAAGGTCTCGCCGCACCACTTCTTCCGCCGCGACGGCCTCGACATCCACTGCACGGTGCCGATCAACGTCGCGCAGGCCGCGCTCGGCTCGCGCATTCGCGTCAAGACGATCGACGACCGCAAAGTCACCCTCAAGGTCCCGCCCAGCACCCAAGCCGGCACGCGCTTCCGCATCCCCGGCCAGGGCATCGAAAAAGCCGGCCGCCGCGGCGATCAATACGTCCAGGTCAAGCTCGAGATGCCCGAGACGTTGAACGAGGAGCAGGAAGGGATCATGCGCGAGTTCGCCCGCGCTGCGAACCTGAAGTATTGATCGCCTCCCGCCGCGGCCGTCTTCGATCGATGGGCGTTGTCACCGTTTGATGCCGAGCACGATTCCGGTCCCGAGTTGCGAACACGCAGTCTAGCCAGTCTAGCCCGAATCAATTCGAACGATCCCACCCCCTACACGGACACGTACTACACATGCCCGTGCCCTGCCCGTACACCTACACTTACACCTAAACGTAAACGGGTTTACGTGTACGTGTACGGGAACGGGCAGGGGCAAGGGCAGGGGCATGTTTACGTGTAGGTAAACGTGTACGTGTAGGTGTAGGGCGTGGTGCTGGGCGGGTTGGCGCGTTTCTCGCCATGGCGCGGGGGTGGAGAAGGGGGCAAGGGAGGCGGATTGGGCGGAACGAGCTTGAGGCAAGACGTGCGGCGTCTCGCGGCGGAGGCGGGCGCGGACACCGTCGCCGTCGCCATCCACGACTACGAACGCGGCACGCACGACGGCGTCGACCCCGACAGTTGGTTCCACGCCGCGAGCACGATCAAGGTGGCGGTGCTGCTCGGCGTCTTCTCCGCCGTCGAGTCTGGCACGCTCGAGCTGCGCTCGCGCGTGCACGTTCGGAACCGCTTCCTCGGCGCCGTCGATGGTCAGCCCTACCGCATCGACGCGGAGCGCGATGCCAACGCGGCCGTGCACGCCGCGATCGGCAAGACCATGCGGGTCTCCGACCTGGCCCACCACATGATCGTGACCAGCAGCAACCTCGCGACCAACCTGCTGATCGACATCGTCGGGATCGATTCGATCCGGCACACACTGCGCGAGCTCGGCCTGGACGGGATCGACCTGCGACGCGGCGTCGAAGATGATGCCGCGTGGCGAAAGGGGCTGAACAACCGGGTCACCGCGGATGGGCTCTGTCACGCGCTCCGTCTGATCGAGGAGCGCCAGGCGATCTCGGAGAACGCGTCCGAGCTCATGCTCGAGCTTCTGCGCGAGCAACGGTTCCGCAGCGGCATCCCCAAGGGTGTGCCCGACGGAACGGCCGTCGCGCACAAGACCGGCGAGACCTCGACCGTCGCCCATGACGCCGGCATCGTCTACCCCGAGGACAGGAAACCCTACGCCGTGGTGATCTTGACCGAGTGGCCGCCGGACGGGACCGGACGGCACGCTCTGATCGCGAACATCTCCCGCGCCGTGTTCGAGCATGTCACCGCCTGACACCGGCTCGGGCGGCGAATCGCGGACCGGGCCAGTTTCCGGGCTACCGCTGCGCGTGGTCGACGGACTGGCCCTCGATGCCGAGCTCCGCGACGCGCTCCGGCCCGGCAAGACGCTCCGCGACCGCGATGGCCGGGCACGCGCGCTGCCTCGCTTCTTCTATGAAGTGGATTCGTGGAAGACGGCGATCGAGCTGCCGGTCACGCCGCATTTCATGTTATGGGAGTTCCTGACCGTCGATGTGAGGGAAGCGCCCGTCCAGCGTTCGTTCCCGCGGTACGTTCCATGCGCAGTCACGATTCTCGCCGCGCACCTCGAGCTGTTTCGCCTGGCGGCGGACACGTACGTCCGCATCGCCGCGAACGGCGGGTATCGCAGCCCCGCGCATGAGCTGTCGCGATACGCGAGCCCGCACTGCTGGGGCGTTGCGGCGAACATCTACAAGATCGGCGCGGAGCTCCTCGACGGCGAGGAGCGAATCGGGCGCTGGTCGAAGATTGCCCGGGACACGATGCCGGGGGTTTGGATCCGGCCGTACGGCCACGAGGATGGCGAGGCCGATGACCACCTGCACGTGGACCTGGGTTGGGTGAGCGCCCTGCCGAGGGGGGCCGGTTCGGAGGCTGTGGATTGAGGGGACGTCGTGCCAGCCAGCGCACGGCGGGTCGGCCGAATGACGGACAATGTAAAGAAGGTGGACGCGGCGGCGCCGGCGCTCGAGGGTCGGCTCCAGCTCGCGGCTACGGGGCTCGAGGCGGAATTCGCCCTCGTGCTCGACGGCGAGCCGGTGCGGCCCGAACAGGTCTTCGGAGACCCGCGCGGCTTCCTGCACGGCCGGCTCATGCACCGGGTCGGCAGCTCGTACCATATACCGACCGGCGGCGCCGTCTATTTCGACACCGGCGTGATCGAGGTCGTGACGCCGATCATCGAGGTCGAGCGCGGGTGCGGCGCGCGTGCCGGGCGCTCGCTGTGGGAAGCGATCTGCTACGTGCGCGACGAGCTGGACGCATGGCAGCAGAACGGCGCCGTCGACGCTCGCCTCGTCGGCTTCAGCACCCACTACAACGTTTCGTTCGAGCGTCCCGTCGACGGTCCCCGATATGGGCGCACCATCGGCGATCTCGCGCTCCTGCTCACCCACGTCCTCGC
>JBOHRM010000247.1:0-5220 GCA_050732715.1 Longimicrobiales bacterium | reverse complement strand
TCCGTGAACAGCACCAACCCCGCTCCGTCACGCGGCACACCGTTCAGCCCCGCGAGCACGAACGGCGTGGCGCGCCCGTGCGGGTCGGCCCGCTCGACGCCGGCGGCGAAGTAGAAACGCTCGAGGTACGGCCGGCCGTCGACGCCCACCGCGAACTGCGTGTGCGTGTTGTCGAACGTGTCCCAGGGCGAGTCGGTGACGCGGACGCCCTTCAGCAGGCGTCCGTCGAGGACCTGGTTGTTCTCGTTCTCGCCGGTCTCGAGGTCGAAGAAATCGGCGTTGATCCCGGCGATGACCTGAACGCCGTCGGCGGCGAGGCGCGTCGCCATGTCGCTCACGCGCTCGCGCCCGAACAGTCCAGCATGCGCGCGCACCGCCGCGAGACGAACATCGCCTCGGGCGAGGTCCACCCTCAAGACATCGATTCGCCACGGCCCTTCCGGCAGGGTCCGCTCGACGTGGATGACGCCCGGGGCCACCGTGTCCACCGCCGCCTCCTGCGCGGCGGCGGCAGCGGGGACCAGTACGACGGTGGCGAGCGTCAAAGCGATTCGCACGGCGTGCACTCCGATCGATCAACGTTTGGGGCGGCGCCCGGTCCTCGGTGCCGAGTTCGATGATCGGCACCGGCGGACATCCTGACAACCGAGGCGCAGCGTCCGCAAGCAAATCACGCCACGAGGGCTGCGGTCCTCACGTTCGCGACCGGCCTGACGGCGCCGTGACGCGCGCTGACGCCGCGGCACTCGCGATGCCGGCGGCGGTTGGTTTACGTTCGGAACGCGGGCTGGTCTCGATCGCGCGGCGCGCCGCAGTTTCACTCGGTATCGTGCACGGGAGCGCCGAATCGGGGCGGCCAGCCAGCCGAGAAGCACGGCAACCGCGAGAACCTCGGGAGGAGGTCGAGATGCTGACGGTAAACGGGTTGCGAGTCGCGAGTTCCGAGTTGCGAGTCGCCCCACCTCCACACCGTTCTCGGCGATCGGTGGTGCCGGGCCGACCGTATGGAGAGCTGCTCAGGATGAACAGCGCTCGGGTCGCGGCGATCATTGCCGTCGCGTCGCTCGTGACGTACAGCTCACCGCTCGGCGCGCAGCGCGCGGGCGATTCGGACTGGAACTGGGCCGATCCACCCGCATCGACCGTCGAACTCTCCAGAGACCCCGCGCGGCAGGAGGAGACGCGGCTCGAGCCCGCGATCGCCGGCGGCCTCTCCGCCCTCCTGCCCGGCGCTGGCCAGTTCTACAACGGGCAGACGACGAAGGGCATCCTGATGCTCCAGGGCTTCGCCGCATCGATCGTCCTCGCCGTCCTCGCAGGCTCCGGCCAGGAGGATGTGTTATGCCCGAACCCGGAGGGAATGGGTCCGTTCGCGGTCTGCCCGGTCCGCGTTTTCTCGCCAAACGCCGGCTTCTGGATCGGTCTCGGCGCAGCGACCGGCGTGTACGCCTGGAGCATCCTGGATGCGATCGCGGTTGCGAATCGCTCGAGCGGCCCGGCGAGGGAGGACCGGCGTGGCGCCGACCTCGAGTTGGCGCCACGCCTTGCCGATGGGACGCTGGCGCTCGCGGTGGGGATCCGCTTGAGGCCGTAATCGCCCGCCCGGCACGCCGGCGATCGGTACCGCCGGTCGCCCCACTCCTTGCCGTGAAGCGCGCCGCACTCGTGTGCTTAGCCGGCGACCACGCAGCGCGCGCTATTCGTGCCGTAGCGCCGTCGTGGGAGATCGACGCGCGTCGCACGGACCGCCGGGATCAGGCCGAACAACACGCACGCGAGCAGCAGACAGTGAGAGGCGCGGCGATGCTCCACATCTCCGACGGCCGTACCGTCGAACAGCAGCGGCTGGCGGCTTCGGTGCCCACTCAGTAACGTCTAGCGAGGCGTCAAGCCGAGCGGAGCGCAGAGCACTCAAAGAGCGCTCAACGTGCGAGTAGGCGAATACGGCACTATGTCGAACAATCGTTGGGTCGAGCCGCGCGCCTTCGTGATCGGGGCCGTGCTTTGTTTCGCGCCACAGGCGCTGCTGGCGCAGGCTGGCGACCGGCTGCTCGAGCCGCTGCCGCTGGATGCGGCGGTTTCGGTGCGGGGCCACAACAGCCGCTCACCTATCAACGTTTCATCGGACGGGCATTGGATCGCGCATACGGTGGAGACGGATGAGACCGTGCCACGCGACACCGTCGGGTTCGCCTATTCCGCGACGGGCTTCTCGTTCGCGGAGGGTGATGCGCGGATGGAGGCGACGCTCACGCACACGAGGACGGGGGAAACGAGGCGTTTGGGCGCTGCACCGAGTTCGAGCTGGGCGCCGGTGTGGTCGCCGGTGGGCGGCCGCCTCGCGTTCTACTCGGATGAGGACGGCGAGGCGGGGCTCTGGGTCTGGGACGAGGAGACGGGCGGAGCGACGCGGTTCCCGGGCGTAATCGTGCGGCCGTTCTTCGGCTTCGAGGGGCCCCGGTGGTCCTCGGATGGCGAACGTTTGCTCGTCAAGATTCTGCCTGCCGGGATGACTGTCGCCGGAGCGAACGCCAGGGAACCGCGCCGAACCACGTCGGCGCGGTTCCCCGACGTCGAGCCAGATCAACCTTCGGTCGTGGTGCGACGCTTCGATCCGGACACCGCCGAGGCTGACGACCCGCCGGAGCCGGGCGCCGGAGACGCGGCCGGTGAGCTCGACACCCGCGCCGTCGACCTCGCCGTGCTCGACCTCCGCACGGAACGGATCACCCGCCTCGTCAAGGGCGCGGCGGTCTCGTATTATGCGTGGTCTCCGGACAACCGCTGGGTCGGGTACACCATCCGGAAGGGCTCGGAACCGAACAGCCAGCAACCCATCTACGACATCGTGGTCCATGACGTCGCCGGCGGCGAATCACGGACTCTCGTGACCGATGCGCGCCTTAGCTACGGCATCGAGTGGAGCTGGTCGCCCGATAGCCGCGCGATAGCGTACATATCGAGCGGCCAGCTCGCGTCCGGCGAGATCGTCATCGTCTCAGTGGATGGCGGGTCCGTGACGGGCACAACGGGAGCGGACGTGCCAAGCTTCGATCCCGGCGACGGCGAGGTTGCGCCGTTATGGTCCGCGGATGGCGCGCAGCTCTATGCCGTCGGTGACGGCCAGCTGTGGCGCGTGGACGCGGCACGGGGTCGAGTCGAACGCGTCGCCGCGATCGATGGCTGGCGCATCCGCGCTCTCGTCAGCCCGTTCGAGCAGCCTACACTGTGGACGACAAACCGCGGGCGCACGGCGTGGGTCATCGCCAGCGAGCGCGACGGCGGACGAGCCGGTGTCTTCGCGATCGACACCGCGACCGGTGAGAGCCAGGCGCAGCTTCAGGAGTCCAAGTCGTACTCGGCGATCTTCAACGTCACCGCCTGCCAGGAGACCGGCGAGATCGCGTACGTCAGCACTGACCAGCAACACCTTCGCGACGTCTGGCTCCTCGACACGGCGACCGGGCAGACACGACAGGCGACGCGACTGAACGAGGAGATCGACCGCTACCCGCTGGGCGAGGCGCGGCTGATCGAGTGGCGCGGACTGGATGGAGAGCCGTTGCGCGGTGCGTTGCTGCTGCCGCCCGGCTACCGCGATGGCCGCGTGCCGCTCGTGGTTTACGTCTACGGCGGCGCAATGGGCTCGACAGGCGTCAATCGCTTCGGGTTCAACGGCGGCACGCCCGCGCTCAACATGCACGTACTCGCGACGCGCGGCTACGGCGTGCTATACCCGGACGCGCCGCTGCGTGAAGGCAGAACCATGCGTGACATTGTCGCGACCGTCATGCCCGGCGTGAACGCGGCGATTGACCAGGGATACGCCGATCCAGACCGTCTTGCCGTGATGGGCCAGAGCTACGGCTCGTTCAATACCATGTCGCTCATCACGCAGACCACGCGGTTCAAGGCCGCCATCATCACGGCCGCCGTCCTGCACCCCGACCTGTTCGCGGATTACCTCGGATCGATCGGCTACTACGAGCAGGGCCAGGGCAACATGGGTGGTTCGATCTGGGAGCAGCCGAACCGGTATTTCGACAACTCGCCGCTCTTCCGCTTCGACCAGATCGAGACGCCGCTGCTCATCGGTCAGGGCGAGCGAGATGGGGACCTCGTTCCCGCGAACGCGATATTCTCCGCGCTCGAACGTCTCGAGAAACCCGTCGAGTACCGACTGTACCAGGGCGAAGGCCACGTCATCACGCGGAAACCGAACGTTATCGATTTCTGGAAGCGCCGGCTCGATTTCCTCGCCGAGCATCTCGATGTTGTCCGCGACGATCGCGGCGCGATCGTGTTCGACGGGAATCGCGCAAGATCAAGACGCTAATGCAGCGCCGTCCCCGGCCGCATGCTCGTGTGGACCTTCAGCCATCACTCCTGACGCAGCACGTCCATCGGATCGACGCGTAGCGCCCGCCGGGTCGGCACGTAGCTGGCCATCAGCGCGACGACGCCGAGAACGAGCGGCACGCTCGTGAACGTGATCGGATCGAGCGGGCTCAGCCCGTGCAGCAGACCGCCGAGGAAGCGTGTCAGGGCGGCTGCCGCCGAGGAAGCGTGTCAGGGCGGCTGCCGCCGTGAGGCCGGCCGCTGCGCCGGCGACGGCGATCCACGCAGCCTGCCTGAGGACGAGGCGAAGCACGCTACGGGTATCGGCACCGAGCGCCATGCGAATGCCGAGCTCGCGCGAGCGCTGTGCGACGTTCTGCGCCAGCAGGCCGAACACACCGATGCCGCCGAGCACGAGACCGATCACGCCGAACACGGCGATCAGCGACGCCGCGAACCGCTGCGGGAATAGCATCAGGCCGACGGCGGCGGGCAAGGGCGTTGCACGTTCGAGCGCGACATTGGCGTCGAGAGCGGTGACCTCGTTCCGAATCGCAGCCATGACCTCCGCGGCGGGCGTGCCCGCGCGCACGCGTACGTGCAGCACCTGCTTGGACGAATAGCGTTGTGCCGCCGAGAGAAACGCGAACGCCTTACGCTCCTCGCCGAAATCGGAGTACTTGCCATCGCGGGTGACGCCGACCACTTCATACCGATCATCATCGTTCAGTCGCCTGGAGCGCGGGAACCAGAGCGAAAAGCAGTCCGGTCGCGAGGATGACGCCGAGCGAGACGGCGAGCACCGATAGGTCCGGGCTCGCGACGATGGACAGCCGCTCGGGGACGGGCAGCGGCAGCGATGCCAGCAGGCGTGAGAGCAGC
>JBOHRM010000246.1:0-6305 GCA_050732715.1 Longimicrobiales bacterium | reverse complement strand
CCTCTCTCCTCCTCTGCGCCCTCTGCGATTGATTCCGTTGACGTGAGCTACGCCGGCGACTGGCACGATTCTGTTGACGTTAGCTACGCCGACGCACGGACAGCGCGTTGAACAGCAGGGGCCAGGTCGCGACGGATTGGGCGCGGTAGTTGGGTTGGAAGCCGAACAGCACGACGGAGCCCTCGCCGACGGTGGCCTCGAGGACCGCGGGTTGGCCGGCGAGGTGCTCGGGGCCGAGAATCCAGCCGGATTGAACGGGGTTGCCGGGTCCGTAACGCGCGATCACTCGGATCGCCGGGTCGATGACATCGAACGCGCGGCTCGAGTCCCAGTACCATGCGCTCGTGGTCGGGCCGACGCCTTGCCCGAGTGGGTGCTCGGCTTCGAGGTCGAGGCGTAGGATGGTGCCGGGAACGTAGAAATCCCGCGGCTCGAGTCCGGCCACCGCGTTCGCGGCGCCGAGGCCGAACACCTGGATCGGGAAGTCCGTGGCCTCCTCGATGGCGATCAGTCGGCCGCCCGAGCGAACGAACTCGGCGAGCGCGGTGACGCCCGCTTCGCCGATTCCGCCGGTGTACTCGGGTGGCAGCGATCCGGGCGCATTGCCCTCGCGGATCGAACGAGGCGACTGTGACTGGAGCAGGATCACGTCGTAGTCACGGCCGAGGTCGCCGGCGCGGATACGCGCGTCCTTCAGCGTGTCGTAGCGCATGCGGTGTTGATCGAACACCCACCGCGTCCACCCCGCCTCCATCGGCTCCTGCCATGACTTGTAGATGGCGATGCGCGGCGCATCGTCTGACGAGAGCGCGGGAGGCAGGGTGAACTGCCAATCCTGGATCGGTATCGGCTCCGAGAGCGGCGGCGTCCCCGCGTCCCATTCCTCGACCTCGAGCGCCTCGACGTTCATGAGCAGCGGCAGCGTGTGCGCGGTCACATCATACGGGCGCTTCGGCGGGCCGTCCGGGTATTCGCGCAGGTCCGGGTACTCCTGCACCTCGAGCATCGTCTGCGCGAACGACGCGTACGGCTGCTGCATCGGGACCACATACGTGCCGGCCGGGAACTGGCGGCCCGCCGTGGAGAACGGCGCCGTCGCCGTGTGCACCTCGACGTTGCCCACCGTCAAGATGCGTAGCACGTAGGCGAGCCCCGCGGCATCCGCCTGTTCCGCGGGGATCACCCAAGCCGCGGGCCATTCGGGCCACCCCTCGACCGCGCGGCGATTGACGCGATAGAAGTTCTCGAGCCAGTAGCGGCGGTTCTTGGCGGCGTTGGTGAGCAGCGCGAGCGCGCCGGACTCCATGTAATCGACGATGTCCGGCAGGCCCCATTCCCCACCCTCCCATGGCAGCGGGAACTTCCAGCTGGGGCTGGCGGCGTCATACTCGCGGCCGCCGCGCACCCGCTCGCGGGGCATCTCGACGGGCGTGGCGAGCCGCGCCGACGCCGTCTCGCTCAGGATGCGCGCACCGCCGTGGTAGTGCTGGTACGCACGTGCTGGCGTGAACGCATCGTAGATCGCGTTGATCACCACGCCCGGCTTCCCCTGCGCCGTCAGCTCCGCCGCCATGTAGGCGCCGAGCTGGCTGACTGCCGCGACCAGCGCCGGGTCGACGTTCGGCTCGATGGGATCGATGTACGGCGGGAAGAAGATGCGCGCGCCCGTGCCGCCCATCTGATGGATGTCGTGCACGATCTGGGGGTGCCACGCGTTATGTGCATGGAGGATCGTGTGCCGCGTCTCCTCCTGTGTGAACGCGTACCAGTCCCGATTGTTGTCGTGACCGACGTAGAATTGATAGAGCCACGGCGGCGCCGTGCCCTCGTAATCCGTGCCAATGTGGCGCGTGTACCAGTCCGAGACCCAGTCCGTGCCGTCCGGGTTCAACGACGGGATCTCGAGCAGGATCACGTTGTCGAGAATCTCGCGCACCCGCGGCTCGTCCGACGCGGCCAGCCGGTACGCGAGATTCGCCGCGGTCTGCGCACTGCCGACCTCGGTCGAATGGATCGCGTGCGTGATCAGCACGACGGTCCGCCCCGCGTCGAGCAGCCGCTCGACCTCGGCGGAATCTCCTACTGTACGCGGGTCCGACAGCCGGAGCTGGATCGCCTGGAGCTCTTCGAGCCGTGCGTGGTTCTCCGGGCTCGTGATCGTCAACATCACGAACGGCCTGCCCTTCGTCGACAGGCCGAGCGTGTCCAAGCTCACTCGATCGCTGGCCGTGGCGAGCGCCTCGTAATACGATGTCAGCTGCGACCAGTCGGCGAGCTTGCGATCGGCGCCCGGCTCGAACCCGAAATGCTCGACCGGCGTCGGCACCGCCTGCGCCGCCAGTGAAACCGCGCTCAGCAGCGTCCCGAGCACGGCCGTGAAAGTGACACGACGGATACGCAGCCGGTTCATCGCCATCTCCTGTGTTCACGATTCGTCTAAACGTACGGCCGCCGTTCCGGCCGCTGCCAGGGGGTCTGGGCGATCAGACCAAACGAAACGAATCGACGGCGCATCTCAACACTTGCCGTCACTACGCCATCCGGATCGTGCGGTTGCGCACGATCCGGCGGTCCCGCAATCTTGTCAGCGAACAAACACAGAGCAGGAGAGCCGCATGACCGTAGCAGTCGATACGAAAATATTCCGAGGAAACGGGTCCCCGGATGAGCCGAAAGTGCCCGCCAACGCGGGGCGGCCGCGACAGGCGTGGCCGACCAGGCGCGGGGGCCCGGCGTCGATCGTGCGCTCGAGGCGCGGAACGCGTGGGGCCACGAGCGCCGCGGTGTTCCTGGTCTTGCTGATCGCCGCCCAGGGCGCCGCAGCCCAGTCGCTCCTGGATCGGCCACCGAACATGTCGGGCACGTGGGTTGGTTTGGCGGGCACGGTCTACTTCAACTTCATGCATCGCTTCGCGGTCTCGGATCCGCCATCGAGGAAGGTGCAGAATACGCCGACGTTCTTGATATCGGCCGGGCTGCCGGCGAACCTGATGGTGGGCGCGCGTTACGCGTCGAACTCGGCGCTGGTGAGGGAAGAGTTCAACGAGTGGGAGTACTTCGGCCGCTACGGGCCGCTGGCCCAACAGTCGGGAGCGCCGCTGGACCTGACCGCGCACGCGGGCTACAACAACGCGGCACAGAGTGCGGATTTCGAGCTGACGGTCGCGCGTCGGGTCGGGCCGCTGCGTCTGCTCGCGGCCGGCCGTGGTTTCTCGAACTTCGCGAACCGGGACGAGGCGAAGTGGGCGGTCGCGGGCGGAGCGACATTGCGGCTGATCGAGTTCGTGGCGTTGGCCGGCGTTGTCGCGACGGTGATCGATGGCGCCGATGACGATGACGTCGCTTGGGGCGCGGGCGTCCACGTCCAGATCCCATACACGCCGCACTCGCTGTCGCTTCACTACTCGAATGCCCACACCACGACGCTCCAGGGCGCTTCGGTCGGCGGCCCGGATGGACGCTGGGGCTTCGAGTTCACGGTGCCGTTCACACTCTCGCGGTATTTCGGCGGCCGGCCGGCCACGGTAGCCGCCGACCCGGCCGACGCACCCGCCGGAGTGACGGGCGCGGGAGGCGAGCTCGTCGTGACGATGACGAATCAGCTCGCGTTCGCGCCGGATACGCTGCGCGTGGCGGCGGGTGAGACGGTGGTCTGGCGCAACACGTCGGAAGTGGTGCACACCGTGACGTTCGATCCGGCGAGGGCGGTCAATCCAACGAACGTCGCGCTGCCGGCCGGCGCCGAGCCGTTTGATTCGGGTGACATGGCGCCCGGCGCCGAGTTCCGGCACACGTTCACCATGCCGGGCGAGTATCGTTACATCTGCATTCCGCATGAGCTCGCTGGGCGGATGCTCGGCGTCGTGATCGTGGAGCAGCCGTAGTCCATCGGCGCCGGCTCTGCGCCGGGCTATAGCCGACGACGCCGGATGTCGTCAAGTTTCTCCGAGGCCGATGATGATCGCGATGGCGCTCCAGATCGGGCTCGGTGATTCGCTCACGCAAGAGCCGTTGCTTGCGCTCGGTGCCTTGTTCGGCGCGGGCGTGCTGACGAGCTTGACGCCGTGCGTCTATCCGATGATCCCGATCACGGCCGGCGTGATCGCGGGCAGCACCGCCGCCGATCCGTCGCGACGCCGGACCGTGCTCATGACGCTGACCTACGTGACCGGGTTGGCGTTGTTCTACGCGGTTCTCGGCCTGCTCGCCGGGCTGACGGGCTCCCTGTTCGGCACCGTGTCCGCGAGCCCTTGGGCGCGCTTCGCGATCGGGAACCTGCTGCTCGTGTTCGGGCTGATGATGCTGGACGTGATCCCGATCGCGGCGCCCGCGAAGTTGAGCGCCTGGGCCGCGAAGCTGGGCGGCGGTTCGTACGGCGGCGTGTTCCTGCTCGGCGCGACATCCGGCATCGTCGCGGCACCGTGCGGCGCGCCCGCGTTCGCCGCGGTGCTGACCTGGGTGTCGACCACGCGCAGCGCGGCGCTCGGGTTCCTGTACCTCTTCGTGTTCTCGCTCGGCATGACCGCACTGCTCGTCGCGGTCGGGCTGTTCTCGAGCACGCTCGCGCGACTGCCCCGCTCCGGCCGCTGGCTGCTGTGGATCAAGCGCCTGGCCGGCGTCCTGATGATCGCCGTCGCGCAATACTACTTCATACAGATGGGAATGGTGCTGTGATGCAGGGAACAAGACGACTACGGCCGGGGCGTGCCGCGGGCCTCGCGTTCACGCTGGCCGCTGCGGTGGGGCCAAGCTCGGCGAGCGCGCAGGACGTGGGGATCGCGATCGGCACGAACGTCGAGCCCGTTCAGGTCGAGGACCTCGACGGCAACCCGGTCGACCTGGCGCAATATATCGGCGAGCGGCCCGTCCTGCTCGAGTTCTGGGCCACGTGGTGCCCCCTATGCGAGGCGCTCGAGCCACGGCTCGAAGCCGCGCGAAGCAAGTACGGCGACGCGTTCGACCTCGTGCTGATCGCCGTGGCCGTCAATCAAAACCCGCGCTCGATCCGCCGCCACCTCGAGCGGCACCCCCTGCCGGGGCGCGTGCTGTGGGACACGGACGGCCGCGCGACACGGGCGTTCCAAGCGCCGACGACGTCGTATATCGTGATTCTCGACGCGGAAGGCCGGGTCACCTACACCGGTGTCGGCGAGGACCAGGACCTCGACGCAGCCCTGAGTCGAACCGTAGGAACCTGACGCCCCAACCACCCAGACCCCTACACGTACACGTACGGGTCTTTTTTACGGACCTTCCTCGGGGACCGGTCTGGCTTGGTCGATCGCCTCCCCTAGCTCGGTGTAGGCGGTCGGGTCGATTTCGCGGAATGGCACGGCCCGATGCGCGATGCGCCCGTCCGGACCGACCACGAACAGGTTGCGGTTCGTCAGCCCGGGACGATCGGCGAGGGCGCCGTAGAGGCGAGCCACGTCGAGGGCCGAATCGCTCGCCATGAGAAACGGGAACTCGTCGTCCCTGGCCCAGGCAGCGAGCTCGTCGACCGGATCGGCGCTGATCGCGATCAGGACAACGTTGCGGCCGCCGTGGAAGAGCTGTGCGTACTGGTCACGGTACGCATGCATTTGGATCGTTCAGCCACGGGTCCGGGCGCGGAAGAAAAACGCCAGGACGACGACCTTCCCCTGGTAGTCGCTCAGCCGGACGGGCTGATCGAGCATGCCGTACCGTGTCGCGCCCGGGATCGCGAAATCGGGCGCGACGGCGCCGACCTCGAGCGGCGGACTTGCCGCCGCCTGCGGCTCTTGCGCCCATCCGGCCGATGCCGGGACGAAGGCGAGCGCGACCGCGGTCGCGGCGAGCGCCCATTCAGCGGGTTTCACCATCTCGGCTCCTTGAGATCGTTGCCGTGAGCATAGCCGTCCGCGCCCGCAGAGGCAATGACCGGCCGGTCCGGCCAGCCCTGGTGGCGGCCGGCGTCGGGATGGTAGATTGACATTGGCGCCGCGACACGATACGAGCCCATGATCGCGAATCGTAGCCTCAAGCTGCTGTTCATTGGCCTGAGCGCGCTCGGCCTTGCCGGCCTGGCGGCCGGGCTGACGCACGAGCCGCCGGCCCCCGAGCCTCTGGCGGCCGACCTGGTCGCGCCCGTCCAGCCCCCGATCGCCAACCGGGAAGCGATCCAGCGCGCAACCGGCCTGAGCGATGCGTTCATCGCGATCGCGGAGACCGTGACGCCGGCGGTCGTCCGCATCCAGGCGGAGCGGAGCCTGCTCGCCGCCGCCCGGCGGGGCAACAGACCCGGTTGGGAGGGCATGTTCGACAATCAGGAGCTGCCGGACATC
>JBOHRM010000245.1:0-3845 GCA_050732715.1 Longimicrobiales bacterium | reverse complement strand
AAATAGCCCTGCTATTCCTTCGGCCTCGCGCCTTGCCGCCCGGGCGCATCGCCGCTCTCGGTGTTGACACGTTACTTCGGAATCGGACCACTAGATCAAGCGCCCGCACCGACCGAACAATTCGCCTCGCGAAGCCAGCGCACCTCCGCGGAAGGCCCGCCGAATCTCCCGGCGCCTCCGGCGGCTGGCCCGCGGACACCGTCCTGCGGGCGCGTCACGATCCCATGATGATCGCCTCGGCCACGCGTGGCTTCGGAACCGCGCGCGCCGGAGCGGGTCCTATCTTCGTTTTCAGGCTGTTCGGATTTCCGAACCACAACCTTCAACGCCGAGAGATTCGACGCATGAAATGCTTGAAGCCCGCGGTGGGGCTCGCCGCCGCGTTCGTCGCCGCTGGGTTCCTCTGGATGGATGCCGGTGGGGTCGAGCCGCGCGCCGTCGGACGCGGCGCGTTCGCCGCCGCCCAGGACACGGCGGGTGAGGCGATATTCAAGGGGAAGGGGCTGTGTCACGTCTGCCACGGCGCCGATGCGACGGGCACGCCGCTGGCGCCGAACCTGACGGACGACGTATGGCTGAACACGGACGGCTCGGTGGAAGGCATCATCGAGCTCGTGACGAACGGGGTGCCGCAGCCGAAGGAGTATCCGGCGCCGATGCCGGCGCGTGGCGGCGCTGACCTGAGCGAGGAGGAGGTCGCGGCGGTCGCGCAGTACGTGAGCTCGCTCAGCGAAGGCGCGGCCGGCGGAGGCGAGTGACGCCTCGAGCCGTGCCGGCGGAGCGCGGGGCGAGGCTGCGGCGTCTGCTTTGTGCCGTGACCATCGCCGCGCTCGCCGTGCCGGCCGGCGCGCGGTCGCAGCAGGAGCCGGCCGCCGCGGAGACGACGCAGGAGGCGGCCGAGCCAGGGTCCGAGCTGACCGTCTATCTGATGACGATCGGCCAGGGCGACGCGGTCTGGGAACGGTTCGGCCACAATGCGATCTGGGTGCACGACGCCGCACGCCAAACCGACGTCGCCTACAACTACGGCATCTTCGTTTTCGGCCCGGGCTTCTACAGCCGGTTCCTGCGCGGCGACATGATGTACGGGATGGATCCGATGGATGGACCTGCGAGCGCGGAAGCCTACGCCGCGTCGAATCGGTCGGTGTGGCTCCAGGAGCTGAACCTCACCCCCGCGCAGCGGCTGAAGCTGCGCGACTTCCTCGAGTGGAATGCGCTGCCCGAGAACAAGTTCTACCAGTACGACTACTTTCACGACAACTGTTCGACGCGCGTGCGCGACGCCCTCGACTACGCGCTCGATGGGACGCTGCGCGCGTCGGCCGGCGGCCGGCCGACCGGGACGTCGTTCCGCTGGCACAGCCTCCGGCTGACGGCGCCGCAGCTCGCGACCTCGACGGGCCTGCTCCTCGGGCTCGGCCCGTTCGCTGACCAGCCGATCGACGCGTGGGAGGAGAGCTTCATCCCGATGCGGCTGATGGCGCACGTGCGCGATGTGCGCGTCCCCGGCCCGGACGGCGTGCCCGTCCCGCTCGTGCGGTCCGAGCGCCAGCTGTTCCAGGCGACGAGGGCGCCCGAGGCCGACCGGCCGCCCCAACCCACGATCGCGTACCTCACCGCGGGGCTGCTGATCGCTGGCGCGATCCTGCTCCTCGGCCGCGTCCCCGCCGGGTTCCTCGCGCTCGGCATCGCGTGGAGTGTGGCCGCGGGGTTCTTCGGCGTCGTGCTCGCGGCGCTCTGGGCGTTCACGAGCCACGTCGCGACGTACTACAACGAGAACGTGTTCCAGTTGAATCCGCTCTCCCTCGTGGTCGCGGCGCTGCTGCCGTTCGCGCGGCGCACCCCCGCGCTGCGCGCCGCGGCGATCGTCGCGAGCCTCATCGCGGCCGTCTCGATCTTCGGACTGGTCCTCCAGGCGCTGCCGGGCTTCGACCAGGTCAACGGCGGCATCATCGCGCTGGCGCTACCACCGAACGTGGCGCTGGCGGCGGCGCTCGTGTGGATGCTGAAGCGGCGTACGAAAACGTCGCATCTGGCTATGACGGGCGGCCGCGAGCGGGTTTTGGCTCCGCCACATGACGACGAGCAAACGCGCGCGCAAGCCGCGCAACAAGCGTGAGCGCCGGATCACTCTCGCCGAACTCGAGAGGCTGCTCGCCGAGAGGGAGAGAACTACCGGCTCGGGGCGCGGACGCCGAGGCCGTTACGGAGTCGCGGTCAGCTGGTAAGCCATTGCCAAAGCAGGGGCGGGCTCTAAGATCACGGGCGTGAACATCGCGAACAGGTGGTGGGTGGACGTGTGGAGCCGGCCGGGCCGCGCCGTGGTGAGGATGTGGCGGCGGTTTACGCCGGTCCAGACGTTCGTCGCTTCGTTCGCGTCGCTGATTTTGCTGGGGACGTTGGGGCTGCGGCTGCTGCCGGGGCTGTATGTGGGCGAGCGGCTGGGGTGGGTCGACGCCCTGTTCACGTCGACGAGCGCGGTGTGCGTGACCGGCCTGATCGTGGTCGACACGGCGACGTACTTCACGCGCGCGGGCCAGGCGTTCTTGCTGCTGCTGATCCAGCTCGGCGGGCTGGGCATGCTCGCGTTCACGACGATGATCATCCTCAGCCTGGGCCGGCGGCTGTCGTTGCGGCAGGAGGCGCTGGCGGCGAGCCTGCTCGAGATCGCGCCGCACATCGACTCGCGCCGGCTGACTCGCCACGTGCTGCGCTTCACGTTGCTGCTCGAGGCGGCGGGCGCCGTCGTGCTGTTCACGGTGTTCGCGCCACGGTTCGGGCTGGTCGACGGCGCGTGGCACGCGATATTCCAGGCGATCAGCGCGTTCTGCAACGCCGGCTTCTCGACGTTCACGGACTCGCTGGCGGGGTTCCAGCGCTCGCCGATCTCGCTCGCGGTTGTGATGGCGCTGATCGTGCTCGGCGGGCTGGGGTTCCTGACCATCGAGGAGCTTTATCTCCAGCATCGCGCGCGGGGGCATGGCGAACGGCCGGAGCGGCTGTCGCTGCACTCGCGGCTGGTGCTGGTGCTGACGGCGCTGCTGCTGCTCGGTCCGTGGGCGCTGTTCTCGATGTTCGAGTGGGGTGCGACGTTCGCCGAGTTGCCGGTCTGGGCGAAGCTGCTGAACGGGCTGTTCGCGAGCGTGACCGCGCGGACCGCGGGGTTCAATACGATCGACTACGCGGCCACGACGGACAGCACGAACTTCCTGACGATCATACTCATGTTCATTGGCGGGTCGCCGGGCTCGACGGCGGGCGGGATCAAGACGACGACGGTCGGGTTGATCGGGCTGCTGGCGTGGTCGCGGCTGCGCGGCCGTCAGATCGCGAGCATCGGCGGCCGCTCGATCCGCGAGGAGACGCTGCAACGCGCGGTCGGGCTGACCGCGATCGCGTTCGTCCTGATCACCGCCGCGATCATGGTCTACGTCACGCTCGAGTTCTCGGGCACCACGCGCGCCGCGCCCGGATCAAGCTTCCTGGCGTACATGTTCGAGGCGACGAGCGCGTTCAACACGGTAGGGCTGTCCATGGGCGTGACCGACGATCTGTCGACGGGCGCCCGCTGGCTCACAATCGTGCTCATGTACGTCGGCCGCGTCGGGCCGCTCGCGGTCGCGGCATCGCTCGTGCTGCCCGAAGCGGCGGCGCCGCGCAGGTTGCGCTACTCGTACGAGGACGTGGTGGTGGGGTGATCGACGATGCATCGCTCAGTGGTCGAGTTCGTAAGTACGGTGACGTATTCGGGCGTCGAGGCGCCCCGCTGGCAAGGCGCGAGGCCGAAGGCATAGCGGGGCTATGTCGAGCGCCGAGCAACGCAGCCAGCGGGGATGCATCGG
>JBOHRM010000244.1:0-1521 GCA_050732715.1 Longimicrobiales bacterium | reverse complement strand
CCGATGCATCCCCGCTGGCTGCGTTGCTCGGCGCTCGACATAGCCCCGCTATGCCTTCGGCCTCGCGCCTTGCCAGCGGGGCGCCTCGACGCCCGAATACGTCACCGTACTTACGAACTCGACCACTTAGTCGCGAGGGTACCGTACTCACCGGTTCGTTACGAGCGGTATCTCGATTGCAGAAGTACGGTGCGTTTTCGTAGCGGGACGAATGATCAGGAAGCCAGGAAGCCATGAGGTGCAGGGCGTTTTCCTGCATTCCTGGCTTCCTAGAAACCCGATGGCTCACGGCACGGCGCGTGGTAGGAATGCTCTCGATTCCTTACCGGCCCAAACATTTCATCGATTCGACGGTGCCGCCCGAGCGGCATTGAGGACGAGATGATCCGTCTCGCAGAACCTGTTGACAGCCGCGCGATCCACGCACAGAATCCCGCTCGACGTGCGCCGAGGCTAGCCGCTCACGGACGCCACGGGCGCCCGAACGGCGTGACAACGGTCAGTCGATGGTCTCGGAGGAGGAGCAAGACATGCGGTTCTTGGTGATGGGCGCCGGTCTCCAGGGCTCAGCCTGCACCTATGACCTCCTCCAGAATCCCGACGTCGAACGCGTCATCCTGGCGGATGTTCGGACCGACGCGCTACCGCCCTTTCTCGAACCCTATCAGCGCGATCCCCGCCTCGAGCTCCAGAACATCGATGCCCGCGATGAGCCGGCCGTTCGGCGAGCGATGACCGACGTCTCGGCGTGCCTCAACGCACTGCCTTACTACTTCAATCACGAGATCACTCGACTCGCCATCGACGCGGGCGTCCATTACTGCGATCTCGGCGGTAACACCGAGATCGTGTTCAAACAGCTCGAGCTCGATGCCGCCGCGAACGAGGCGGGCATCAGCGTCGTCCCCGACTGCGGGCTCGCGCCCGGCATGGTCAACATCCTGGCCGAGGCGGGCATCCGCGAACTGGACAAAACGGACAGCGTCAGAATCCACGTCGGCGGACTGCCACAACATCCCACGCCGCCGCTCGGTTACCAGATCGTCTACTCACTCGAGGGCGTGCTCGATTACTACACGACGCCTTCCTGGGTACTTCGCGACGGAGAGCCGCGCCAGGTCGACGCGCTGTCCGAGCTCGAGACCGTCACGTTCCCCGAGCCCGTTGGCGAGCTCGAGGCATTCCACACCGGCGGAGGCCTGTCCACGATGGCATGGACGCACCGCGGCCGCATCCAGACCATGGAGTACAAGACGCTCCGCTACCCCGGTCACGCGAACATCATGAGGGCCGTCCGCGGACTCGGCCTGCTCGATGTCCGCCCCGTGACGGTCGACGGCAAGGACGTCGAGCCGCGCGCCGTCTTCATCGCGTGCGCCGAGCCGCGGCTGCGCCGTCCCAGGGCGCGTGACCTCGTCGCGCTGCGCGTCGAGGCCGACGGGTGCACCGATGATTCCCCGTGCCGCGTCACCTTCGAGCTGATCGATCTCTACGATGAGGCCCGCGGCATCAGCGCAATGG
>JBOHRM010000243.1:0-2879 GCA_050732715.1 Longimicrobiales bacterium | reverse complement strand
GGTTTGAGACGTGCGTGTCCCGAAAGTGGGACGCCGGGCGGCGCGTGCCCGGATCAAACAGAGCATTGACAACGAGTTACGCCCCGCTGAGGTTGGCACGCGGCTCGCTTGATGCATTGACGGCTCGCTGCACCGCGCCCGATCGAAGGGACCCGACTCATGGACTGGCTGCGCAACGATCTGCGATTCGCGCTGAGGAACCTGACGCGGCGCCCCACCTTCACCGTCGCGGTGGTTCTGACGTTGACGCTGGGCATCGGCGCCAACCTCGGCCTGTTCGCGATCGTGAACGGCGTGCTGCTGCGTCCGCCCGAGCACGTGCGTGCGCCGGAACGGCTGGTGTCGATCTACACGAGCGACTTCAGCGGTCCGCTCTACGGCGGCTCGTCGTACCCGGACGTAAGGGACATTCGGGCATTGGGCGACCCGTTCGCCGCGATCACCTCGTCCGATGTGCGGCCGTTCGCGCTCGAGCGGGATGGCACGGGCGAGCGCATCTTCGGCGAGGTGGTCGACGCCAACTACTTCGAGCTGTTGGGCGTGCGGCCGCTTCTCGGGCGGTTCTTCGCGCCGGATGAAGGCGATCCTGCGCGGCCGACTCCGGTGGTCGTGCTCGGGCACGACCTCTGGCTCAGCCTGTTTGCGGGCGCCGAAGACGTCGTGGGCCGGACGATTCGCATGAACGGGCGGGACCTGACGATTATCGGCGTAGTGCCTGCCGGCCTCCAGGGATCGATTCGCGGGCTTCGGACCCAAGCTTGGGTGTCGTTGGGCGGAGGGTTCGTCGATGCTCTGGGATCAGACGAACGCGGCAATCGCGGCTTGCTCGTGATCGGCCGCCTCGCCGACGGCGTCAGCGTCGATGGCGCCCAGGTGGCGCTCGACGCGCTCGCCGCACGGCTCCACGCAGCCTATCCTGATTACTGGACGAACGTGCGCGAGGAGCCGCGCCGGCTGACGGTCGTATCGGAGCGAGACGCTCGGATTCCACCGGTCGTGCGTGCGCCGGTACTGGGTTTCGTTTCGATGTTGTTCGCCGTTACGGGGCTCGTGCTGCTGATCGCCTGCGCGAACATCGCGAGTCTGATGCTCGCGCGTGCGACCGGGCGGCAGCGGGAGGTGGCGATCCGCCTCGCGATCGGGGCCTCGCGCACACGTGTTGTCCGGCATCTCCTGACCGAGGGGCTCGTCCTCGCGGCTCTCGGAACGGCTGGCGCATTGTTCGTGACCCGCTGGGGCGCCAGCGCGCTGGTCCGGCTCGAGACGTTGCTTTCGCTGCCGATCTCGATCGAGGTGCCGATCGACGCCGCGGTCGTCACCTGGGCGGTGCTTCTGGCGTGCATCACGACGGCGGCGTTCGGGCTCGCGCCGGCGTTACGCGCCACACGGCCGGACCTGGTCGGTGCGCTCAAGCAAGAAGCCGGCGTCGGGATGACACGCCGGCCGTTCGGGCTGCGCGGCGCGCTGGTCATCCTCCAGGTTGCGGGCTCGCTCGTCCTGCTCATCGGCGGTTCGCTGTTCCTGCGCAGCCTGATCGCGGCGGCGAGGCTCGACCTCGGCTTCTCGCCCGACAACGTCGTGGCTGCGCGCTTCGAGCCTATGAATCAGGGCATGGACGCCGAGCGCAGCCGTGCGTTCTTCCGCGCCCTTGTCGAGCGCACGCGCGCCATGCCCGGCGTCGAATCCGTCGCGCTGGCGACCAGCGCGCCGCTCAGGATACAGAACCGACGCTGGATCACGGTGGAGGGTTACGAGCCGCAGCCAGGCGAGGACATGGAGTTCCACTACGGCGTGGTGGACGGCGCGTTCTTCGAGACGGTTCGGCTGCCGCTGGTTCAGGGTCGCGCGTTCGACACGGGCGACCGCGCCGGCGCGCCCGGCGTGGCGATTGTCAACGAAACGTTCGCTCGCCGTTTCTGGCCGGGCGAGGATCCGATAGACAGACGATTGGCGGCCGGCGGGCCGGAAGGCGAGATGCTCACGGTGGTCGGCGTCGCGCGGGATGGCCGGTACATCTCGCTATCGGGCGAAGTGCGGCCGGCCGTCTTCTTCCCAGTCGAGCAAGCGCCGGAGGTCGGGAATCTCACCGTGCTCGCGCGCGTCACCGGCAGCGCATCGTCTATGGGCCGTGCGATCCGCGATGAGGCGCGCACCCTGGAACCACGGCTTCCCGTCGCGGAGCTCACGACATTGAGCGATGCTTTCGGCACCGCGATCTTGCCGCAACGCATTGCGGCAACCGCGCTCGGCCTGTTCGGCGTCCTCGCCCTTTCTCTCGCCGCTTTCGGGCTCTATGGGCTCGTGGCGTACGCGGTCTCCCTGCGTACGCACGAGATCGGCATTCGCATTGCGCTCGGCGCACACGCAGGAGACATCCGCCGGCTCGTCGTCCGTAACGGAGTGCGGCTGGTCACCATCGGAACCGCGCTCGGCCTGGCAGCAGCGTTCGGAGTCGCGCGCTTCGTGCGTGCGTTCCTGTTCGGCGTCGACGCGACAGACCCGATCGCATTCATCATCGCGCCGGCCGTCCTGGTGGTCGTTACGATCTTCGCCGCCGCGATCCCCGCACGCCGCGCCGCGCGTGTAGACCCACTCACAGCCCTGCGGGCGGAGTGAAATAGGGGTTGCAAGGCTCTCTAACCGAGGGTCGTGGGGTGACCTCTAATTTTTGCTGACGGTATGGATCGACTGATCCGAGACTTCGTGTACGCGCTGTGCATGGGTCGATGACGATACGCTTAGCGCGCGACGCGCCCGACCCGGGGCCTGCGAGACTCGCCCTGGCGGCGGCGGCTCTGGGACTGCTCGCGGGCTGCGCATCACCCGCGCCGTCGGGCCAGGGGATCGTCATTCGCGACGTGACGGTCATCTCGCCCGAG
>JBOHRM010000242.1:0-2271 GCA_050732715.1 Longimicrobiales bacterium | reverse complement strand
TGACAAGGACCGGTTGATGGTCTTGATCAACTTCAACACCGACCTGGGGGATGCCTGGGAGTGGGCGGAGCAGCCGGACTACCCGCTGAAGTACTCGACTTACGCCTTCCAGATGGGCGTTAACTTTATCGTCTATGCCATGAGTCACTGATCCGTGTTCGGCGAAATCATCGAGTTCCTTTTCAAGTTCCGGCCCGTAATCTTCGAGGAGGGCCGGCTCACGTTCGCGGCGCCGACGCCGCTGGTCACGGCGGTGGCGATCGTGGCTGTGGTCGCGGCGGTGGCGGTATCGACGTACACAGGCGCGAGTCGCGCCCGCGTACGAGACCGCGTGGCGCTCGCATCCCTGCGTATCGCGTTGATCGCGCTGCTCGTGTTCTGCCTGGTACGGCCGACGCTCGTGTTGTCGACGGTGGTGCCGCAGCAGAACTACGTCGGCGTGTTGATCGACGACTCTCGCAGCATGCGCATCGCGGACGGCAGCAACTCGGCGCGCTCGGCGTTCATCGGTGAGGCGTTCGCGGCCGAGAGCGGTTGGCTGCTGCGGGAGCTGGCCGAGCGGTTTCAGCTCCGGTTCTTCCGTTTCTCATCCGTCGCCGAACGGGTCGCGGGCGCCGGCGAGCTCACGTTCGACGGCCCGCGCACACGGATCACGCCGGCGCTCGACCTGGCCCGCGAGGACCTCGCGCCCGTCCCCGTCTCGGGTCTCGTCCTGCTCACGGATGGCGCGGACAACTCGCACGAGGCGGTGACCGAGTCGCTCATGGCGCTGAAGGCCGCGGAGATCCCCGTCTACACGGTCGGCCTCGGCCGCGACCGGTTCGAGAAGGACATCGAGCTGACGCGCGTATCGACGCCGCGTAGGGTGCTGAACGGGTCGTCGCTCGTGGTCGACCTGATGGTCGCGCAATCGGGCTACGCTGGGCAGAAGGTGCCGCTGCTGATCGAGGACAACGGTCGAGTGGTGAGCTCGCACGAGGTCGAGCTGCCGCGCGACGGCGAGCCGTCGACGGTGCGTGTCCACTTCACCGCCGAGTCCGCCGGGCCGCGCTCGTTCCGGTTCCGCATCCCCGTCCAGCCCGGTGAGCTGGTGCTCGAGAACAACGATCAGGATGCACTGATCCTGGTGCAGGACGACGTTCAGAAGATCCTGTACTTCGAGGGTGAGCCTCGCTATGAGGTGAAGTTCATGCGGCGCGCCATCGAGGACGATGAGAGCCTGCAGATCGTGACGCTTCAACGGACCGCCGAGAACAAATATCTACGGCTCTCGCTCGACAGCGCGCAGCAGCTGATCGGCGGGTTCCCGAAGACGCGGGATGAGCTGTTCCGCTACCGCGCGCTGATCCTCGGCAGCGTCGAGGCGAGCTACTTCACGCACGAGCAGCTGCGCATGATCGCGGACTTCGTGAGCGAGCGAGGCGGCGGCCTGCTCGTGCTGGGCGGCCGGCGCTCGTTCGCCGAAGGCGGCTGGGCCGGTACGCCGGTAGCCGACGTCTTACCCGTCGAGCTGGACGCGTCCTACGCGAACGACACGACGTACTTCGCCGAGCTGAACATCAAGCCGAAGCCCGCGGGCCTGGCGCACCCAATGCTGCGACTGCTGCCGGACCCCGACTCCTCGGCGGGACGGTGGCGCACGCTGCCGCCACTGTCGACGTTCAACCGGGTCGGGGGGTTGAAGCCCGGCGCGACCGAGCTGCTCACCGGCACCGGGGACGGCCTGACCCAGCCCGTGCTCGCTCAGCAGCGCTACGGCCGCGGCCAGGTGTTCACATTCGCCGTGCAGGACTCGTGGATCTGGCAGATGCACTACGACGTCCCGCTCGATGACATGACGCACGAGACGTTGTGGCGGCAACTGCTGCGTTCGCTCGTCAGCAGTGTGCCCGATCAGGTGATGGCCACGCTGCCGGACCGCGCCGCGCCCGGCGTGCCCGTCGACCTGCTCGCCGAGGTCAACGATGAATCGTACCTGAGGGTCAACAGCGCGCGCGTCACCGCCCGCGTCACCACGCCGTCCGGCACGGTGACGGAGGTGCCCGCCGAATGGATGGTCGACCGCGATGGCGAATACCACGGGGCGTTCACGCCCGCCGAACAGGGGCTGTACGAAGTCGCGGTCAATGCGGTGATCGGCGAGGACACGATCGCCGCGCCGGCGGCGTACTTCGACGTCGCCGAGAGCCGCAGCGAGTACTTCGGTTCGCAGATGAATGAGCCGCTGCTCGAGCGCATCGCCGACGAGACCGGCGGGCGCTACTACACGCC
>JBOHRM010000241.1:0-3838 GCA_050732715.1 Longimicrobiales bacterium | reverse complement strand
CTCGTAGAGCGAACCCGACGCAGCGAGCTTCGCTGCCTTCGCAACGATCCGATAATGCCGGTCGCCGAGCGCTGCCATGAGCCGCGCCATTTGCTCGGCTCGCTGGGCAGGCAACGCGTCGAGCTCGTGAAGCTTGTCGTCAGTGGACTTGCGCGTTTTCGCCATCGAGCGTTCGGGCAAAGGAGCAGGTTCGTCGTCGTCGCGCCGATGCACGAGCCTGAGGCCAGACTCGCCTACTGTCAATCTCGATGGCGAGCGCGGCCCCGTGCCAGGAGATTTGCGAGATCGACGACGAGCCCACTCCCGCCATCGGTTCCTGCCCTCCAACGCTCCGCCTTCCGTGCCTCGTCGCCGACCGCGTTTGAGCCGTTAGCTTCCGGACCCTTCACGCCCGTCCGAGAGAAGAGCGCGTCGAGCGTGATCGTGTGCAACGACTGAGTGCGATCGTCATCCAGAGGCGAACATGCGCAGAGACCCCGAAGCTCGGACTCAACCCGAACGATATCCCACGCAGGTCGCCGAGCGCGGCCCGGCCGCGAGGGTTCGCGAGCCGTGCACGTTCGTTCTCGATCCCGTGTTGGTCGAGCGCGTGCGCCGCGAGGTCGGCGAGCCCGACGTGGTGCGCAGCATCGAGGCGGCGCTCGCCGCCGCGCTCGACTACCAGCTCTGGGTACGCGAGGTCCGGAGCGGTCGGCATGATCCGCTGGGTTGAGCCCGGCGGGCGAAGGTCCATGAGTCACGCGCGCCGCTTCGCCCATCAACCCTTCCCCAGCGAAAGGAGGCGACGGATGCCAGCGCAGGTGACGAGTGGTGCGGTTCTGGGCGTCGAGGCGGTTCTCGTGCGCGTCGACGTCAACCTCGGCGATGGTTTGCCGGTCACGAAGGTGGTCGGCCTGCCGGAGAGCGCGGTTCGCGAGGCGCACGAGCGCGTGAGGGCGGCGCTGGCGAACAGCGGATTCCGGCCACGCTCGTCTGGAACATCACGGACCTCGATGACCCGACGCTGCTCACCGAGTACCTCGGCGAGACCGGCGCGACGTGACGGCGAGGAGAGGGTCAATCACTCCGAGCCCGAGTTCCTCGACTACGAGCGCGATGTGGCGTCCTTCTCGGCCGTGGCCGCGTGGACTCACTCGTCTCCTACGCTCGGCTCGGAGGGGGAGCCCGAGCGCATCGAGTCGATACGTGCGTCCGCGGCGCTGCTGCCGTTGCTGAGGGTCGAGCCGATGCTCGGGCGCGTTTTCATGGCCGAGGAGGATGTGCCCGACGGCGACCGTGTCGTCGTGCTCTCGCATGCCCTTTGGGTCCGCTCGTTCGGCGCGGATCGTGGGGTGGTCGGCAGGTCGGTCCTCCTGGAAGACGTCCCGCACACCGTGGTGGGGGTCATGCCCCGAAGGCTTCTCGTACCCGGACCCAGGCGTGCAGGCGTACATGCCCCTGCGGCTGAACCGTGCCGAGCCGTGGGAGCGGAACAACCACTACCTGGCCGTCACGCCTGCCAACAGCCCGCGCACGCCGCCAATCCCCGCGAGCAGCACTCCTTCACGCAGCACCGAGCGCGCGATGGTCGTGCGGTCCGCACCGACCGCCATGCGCAGACCGATCTCGCGGGTGCGCATGGCAACCATGCGCGCGATGACGCCGTACACGCCCACGGCTGCGAGCAGCAGCGCGACGCCGGCGAAGGCTCCGATCAGCGCGAGAGTGAAGCGCTCCCTGGAAAGAGCCCGTGCCACCACGTCCTCCATGGTGCGGATCTCGCCGATCGGGATCGCGGGGCCGAGCCCGCGCACGACGGTGCGCACTGGCGCCGCGACCGAGGCGCGGTCACCTTTTGTGCGGACGATGAGCGTCATCCGGTTTGGGGGAGTACCACGCCGCCTCGTAGCCCTGCGCGTGCGGCGCGTAGAACTTCGTAGAGGCTTCGTCGCGGATCCCGTAGTGCTTCACGTCGGCGACCACGCCGACGATCTCGATCCACGGGTTCCCCTCACCGTAGCTGCGCAGCCGCTTGCCGAGCGCGCTTTCTCCGGGCCAGAGCTCGGCAGCCAGGCGTTCGTTGACCAGCCCGACCGGCGGTGCCCCGGCGCGGTCTGTCGCGGTGAGCAGCCGGCCTTCGATCAGCCGGATGCCCATCGCCTCGAAGAAGCCCGGGGTGACCCAGTTGATGCCCGGTGACGGCGCGTCGCCGATCGAGGGTGCGCCCCGACCCTCCACGACGATCGAGAGGTTGTCGTGGCCCCCGATGAGCGGGACGCGCAGTGCGGAGCCGATGGCGGTGACGCCCGGGAGCGCCGCCAGGCGCTCCTCCAACGACACGTAGAAGGCCACCGCCGCCTGATCGCTCGCCACGGTCGCGGCGGACGGAGCGAGCGGCACGGCCAGCACGCCGCTCGGCTCGAAGCCGAGTTCCACGCTCCTGCGCATGCTGAGCTGTGCATTGTTTTGGTTGCCCGCGGTCCGGCGGCTCGCGGCAGACGCGGCCGACGACTCCGAGATCCGGGCCGATGACCATGCTGCGCGCCGGGATCCTCTCATCCTTGCCTCGGCGATCCTCGCACTCGGGCAGAGCCCAGAGACTGCGCGCGTGAGCCCGGGGACCGCGTTCCAGCAGCCCGACCTGTTCGAGCGGAGGGTGCGGCGCCTTGCCGGCGAAATTGTGGCACCGCGCAGCCACGTGAACGGGAAATCCATCGTCGGCGCGCTGGGGATCCTGCTCATAGCGTGGACCGCCGGCGTGCTCGTCACGCATCCACTGCCGACCGCTGGCCGCGCGCACTGCGATCATCACGAGAGTTCACCGTTTGGACATCTGTTCTGCCTCGGCCTGTTCGAAGCTGTAAGACCCCAGGATTGCCCGCACACAATCTCCACCTGACCGCTGGGCGGATGAGCGGCCAGCGCGCTGGTCCCGTTGAATGTCCGCACGGCTCCCGGCCGTCAGAGTTGCCAACCGGAGCTCATCTCGCGCGACTGTCGCGATGCGAATGATCAGAATGCGGAATTCGATTGCTCGGTGCTCGCTGATCGTCTCGCGATCTATGCGTTCCGGCTCGAGCCAGATCCCGAGGTGCACGATCGAGCAAGATGAAGCCGCGCCAGATGCGGCCCATAGCCCGCCTGAACGAGTTTCTCTTGGACGCCCCCGGTCGGGTCAGTCCTCGCGCAGAGCGCGCACCGGATCGAGCCGCGCAGCCCGCAGGGCGGGGACCAGACACGCAGCGACCGCGGTGAGCGCGAGCAGGGGCACCGCGGCCGCGTACGTCCAGGGATCCAGAGCGGAGACCCCGAAGAGCAGCGAGCGCATGGAGCGCGCAAGCAGTCGAGAGCCGCAGCGGATCGCGCCGGAGTACGTGCGAAGCCTCGTCGGCGAGCACCGCGGTCAGCTCATCGAACGAAAGCCGTTTCGCGAGCGAACGCGCCACGTACACACGCGGACGCAGCAGCCCCGCAGTGAACGCGGGTACCGGTAGTCCTTCGACCACGCGCAGCCTTTCCGGATTCAGCCCCGCAAGCTGGGCCGCCTGTGAGTAGTCACCGCGCAGGAGTGGCTTCGTGGCCGGAAGCCGCCCGAGCACGCGACGCATGTCCGTCCACGCGACCAGACGGTCGTAAGCGGCGTGGAGTAAACCCCCGATGATGAGCACGTGAAACAGCGAGTGGATCGGCGACGCCAGTTGGTGCGCCGCGATGAGACACAACGTCCAGAAATGGTCCCTGCCTTCGAGGAAGAGCGCCGCGCTCGCGGACAGGTGATGGCCGAAGACGGGGCTCATGCTCAGGATGATCAGCGCTCCGACTCCGACCAGAATCGTCCGCCGGTGGGCTTGTTCGCGAG
>JBOHRM010000240.1:0-1964 GCA_050732715.1 Longimicrobiales bacterium | reverse complement strand
CGATTGATTCACGACGACGACTCGTCGATCCGGCTCGAGATCGCCCGAGTGGAATGCGCGGCCCGAGATGATGGGTATGCCCAAAGCGCTGAAGAAGTCGACATCGACCGATGCGATGCTCACTCTGTGTCCCAGGCCGACATCGGGCGGCGCCGACTCTCCGTCCACCTCGATAGCGCGTCGAGGATGGTCCATGCCGGGCAGGCGGCTGCCGAACGTCACGCTCAACATCCCAGGCTCGGCCACAAGGCGCCGCTCGAGCGATCGGTACGTAGACGCGAACTGCTCGAGGAATCGCGCTTGCTCTATTGAATCGCGTGGTGGCGTATCCCGGTCCATATGCAGCCCGACCGCAAGATACTCCTGCGCCGGTAGACCGAGATCCGACGCCTCGAACTGAATGATCTCCCGACCTATGGATATCGCTTCCGGCAGGAAAAACGGAAAGTCCCACCTGCCCCACGATCACCGCGGTCCAAACGCCGCCGAATCGCAGCCCCGAGGCGCCCGTGGCCACGTGCCGCAACCGCGCTTGGACCCGACGCCGCGTCACCTTCAGCGCGGGCACGACTCCAACGATGACGGCGCCGATCAACGTCAGGATCGCGACGTAGAGAATCGTGGCAGGCGCCAGGCTCTCGTCCCACCAGAACAGGTTCGGAAGATCCAGGCCATCGAGGCCCATGCCGTGGCTCATCACCCATCGCAGACCTCGATCCGCCGCGGCGAGCCCGATCAAGGCCGCAAGGGATGCGAGCACGAGCGCCTCCACGAACAGTTGCATGAGAATCCGACCCCGGCTCGCGCCCAGCGCTCGCCTCACCGCGATCTCGCTCTCTCGCGTCGCGGTCCGCGCGAACACGAGCGCGGCAACGTTGACGCACGCAACGACCAGGAGCAACGCGAGGAAGAACTGGGACAGGTACACCGCCCGCGAGTCCGGGTCGAAGAACGACGCCGTGTACGGAATGACCTGCGGGCGCAGGTGCTCGTTCGTCGCCGGATAGGCGGCGGCCGCGCGCATCCCGATCGCCGTCAGCTCGGCCTATGCGTCCTCGAGCGTGACGCCGGGAGCCAGTCGGCCGAAGACCCAGAGGCTCGGCCCGTCGCCTCGGTCGTAATCCAACGCGTTCCTGCGGAGCAGAAGCCAGAGGCCGTGGCTCTGCGGAAACGTGAAGCCGTCCGGCATCACGCCGACCACCGTTTGCGTCGAGCCGCCCAGCTGCAGCGTCCGCCCGATGACGTCGTCACCGCCGCCGAACCGGTCCTGCCAAACGTCGTAGCCGATGACGACCACGGGCGCCGCGCCGTCCTGCTCGTCCGTGTCGACGAGAGACCTCCCCATCACCGGTGGGACACGGGCCACCCGAAATGCGGACGCGCTGATCTCTGCTACGTCCACCGGCTCGGGTCGTCCGTCCCCTGTGATGAGATTGCGCTCGAGGCGTATGAACGCGCCGATGTCTTCGACCGCGTTGAGCTCGTCGCGCCACTTCATGAAGTCGTGCAACGATTGAAGCTCAGGGTCGGCAGCCGCGACATCGTAGTTGCGGATTCCGACGATGCGGTCGCCATCCTCGAGCGGAAGCTCCGCGTGAAGGATGTCATTCCCGAATTCGAAGATGGCGGCCGCGATCGCGATCGTTACCGACATCGCGATGAGTCCGATCAGCGACAACGCCGGATATTTGATCAGCATCCGGAGCCCCAGCTTGATATCGAGCCACGAGATGGCCGGGACTACCGCGGCTCGCCGGGCGCGGGCACCACCGGGGGCGCTCATGTCGCTGTGTTCACGCTTCAACTGCCGTCGCTCGAGAATCCGCTCCAGCAGAAAGCGAGCTACGAACGAGATCGCCTCCCGCCAGTACCAGAGCCGCGCGCGGCCGACGCCATCCGTCTCGCATCGCCGTCGGAACAGCTCTTCGAGATCCCCGGCGATTTCGTCACGTGCGTCGACCGGC
>JBOHRM010000239.1:0-3776 GCA_050732715.1 Longimicrobiales bacterium | reverse complement strand
GAACCCGTCCCACTGATGAACAAGCAGCATGGGGCCGCGATCGCGGCTAGATCCACCTAAACATAGCGATGCCAATAGGCTACGAGACGTTATCGGGGCGGAACGGCCGTTGCTCCCTTTGCGTCTCGAACCCCGTCTCGAGTCGAGGAGCATGCCTCCAGTACTTCGGCAGATGGCGGACACGGTACGCGATGTTCGTGGCGCGATCCGCGTCAGCATGCGAGAAAGGACGAACAGTCTCGCGGTCGTGCTGACGATCGGGCTCGGCCTCGGCGCCGCCACGGCAATCATCAGCGTTGTCCGTCCGGCTCTGCTTCAGCCGTTGCCGTACGCGGACGGCGACCGGCTCGTACACATCTGGGAACAGCCGATCGGGTCCTCCGAGCACGGTCGCGCTTCTTATCCGACGCTGCTCGATTGGCGCGCGGCCAGCACGGCGTTCGTGGGCCTCGAAGCATACGATGGGACGAACGTGGCGGCGCTCATCGGCGACCAGGCGGAAATGCTGAGCGGCGCGAGGGTCACACCGGGCTTCTTCGAGCTGCTCGGTGTGCAGCCTCTTCTGGGCCGCAGCGTGCTCGAAGACGAGCAGGATGGCGGTATCGACCCGGTCGTGGTCAGTCATCGGCTCGCGCGGCGCCTGGGTGAGCGATCCGCTTTGGGGCGCTCGGTCACGCTCAACGGGGAGCTCCATACGGTCATCGGCGTGCTGCCGCCTAGCTTTCACTTCGGCGAGGACGCGGATATATGGCTGCCTCTCGCCATGGGTGAAGCGCGACGCACAGACCGTTCGTTGCGCTGGCTGAACGTGATCGGTCGTCTGCGGGAGGACGTCGATCTTTCGTCGGCGCAGATCGACCTGGCGGGGGTGACGTCGATTCTGGCCGTGGACCATCCGGCGGATATGGAAGGGCGAACGGTGGCGGTTTCGCCGCTGCGAGACGTCTTTCTCGGTAATGTCAAGCCGATCCTCGTCAGCCTGATGGCGGCGGTGGGGCTGGTGCTGGTGATCACGGTGGCGAATCTCGCCGCGCTGATGCTGCTCCGGAACCTGAACCGGCGCAACGAGCTCGCACTGCGCGCCGCGTTGGGCGCATGGCACGGCCGGCTCGTGCGGCAGCTCTTCGTGGAGGGACTCGTGCTCGCGATCGCGGGCGCTCTCCTGGGCTTCTACGTCGGCCGGATCGGCATCGGCTTGATGCTGCGGGAGATTCCCGGAAGCGTGAAGGTCGCCATGCAGCTGGCCGATGTCGGTCTCGACATCGCCACGGTATCGGCGATCTTCGTCATCGCGACGATCATGGCCGCTGCGTTCGCGCTCGGCCCCGCGTGGCGCGCGGTGCGGGCGATCGAGCCGGTCGGTCACGGGACGAGGTTGACCGTTGGGCGGGCCGACCGCCGGCTCCGGCGAATCCTCGTCGCCGCACAGCTCGGCCTGACGGTCGTGCTGTTGACCGGCACGGCGCAGCTTGCCGCGAGCCTGGTGAATCTCCTCCGGCGGGAGATCGGCGTCGTGGCGCCCGACCAACTCCTCACACTGAACCTCGCACCCTCGGGCTCGGCGTACGATGAGGCCGCCGCCCAGCGGGCGTTCTACGAGGAGCTGGTGACGCGAGCGGCCGCGCTGCCGGGTGTGCTCGGGGCGGCCGCGGTCAGCGAGCTGCCGCTCGGCGGGAGCGGCATGACGCCTTTCGAGATCGTCGATCGGCCGGCTCCGCCGGGTCAACGGCCGGAAGTGGCGATGCGGATGTTCGCTGGCGACTACTTCGGCACGCTGGGCGTGCCGCTCCGCGACGGCAGACTGGTCGGTGCTCGCGACCGGGTCGGCACGACGCCAGCCGTCGTGGTGAGCGCATCGCTCGCCGACCGGATCAGCGGCGACGGCCGCTCCCTGCTCGGACGCCGGATCCGGCTCGGTCGGACCGGAGACACGGCGTGGGAAATCGTCGGCGTGGTCGGAGACGTGCAGATGGGGCGCCTCGATGCTGAGGCGCCTCCGACGGTCTACGTGAGCCACCTGCAAGCGTCCGACAACCGATTGCCTCTGGTGGTGCGCACGTCGGCACCGGCCGCCGTCGCGGCGTCCCTGCGTGAATTGATACGCGCCATCGATCCGTCGATACCGGTCTACTCGGTCGGGACGCTCGGCGAGCAGATGCGTGGATCCTGGGCGGTGTTCGCGCGTACGTTCCCGCTGGTGATCGGAGCCGTCTTCGCGGGCGCCGCACTCTTGCTCGCCGTCGTCGGCCTCTACTCGCTGTGCGCGCACGAGGTGCTCTCGCGACGACGCGAGTTCGCGATCCGCATCGTGTTGGGTGCCTCTCCGACCGGCGTGAGGTTCGCCGTGCTGCGAGACGGCCTCGTGCTCACCTTGGTCGGCGTTCTCGGAGGCGTGCTCGCCGCGGTGCCCGCCTCGCGGCTCGTTCGGTCGCTGCTGTTCGCCGTTCAGGCCGTCGATCCCTACATCTACGGCGGCGTGGCGGTCGGCGTGGTCGCGGCGGCCACGCTCGCGACGGCTCTACCCGCCTGGCGCGATTCCGCCGAGAACCTCGTCGCAGCGCTCCGGTCCGAGTAGCACAGGGTTGACGGCATCGGTTGCCTCCCGCTTTCGCTTGCGCGGGTGAATATTGCGTGCTGTGATAGCTGGTGCACTGTCTGGAACGAGGCGCACGTTCGGCTGCTGCTGGAGTCGTTCTATGCGCTGACGGCGTCCGTTTGCTGGCTTGCCGCGTCGGCGGCACCCGCGGCGGCCTTCCGGATGAGGTTCCCGAGCGCCACGCGATCCGCGGCGATCAGCTCGGCGACGCGCTCTTTGTCGACGTCAGCGACGATGATCTCGCCGATCTCCGTGTTCACATCGGCGAAGATCCCGATCTCCTTCATCCGCAGCGCCTGCATCTCGTTGTCCGTGTTCGGCGTGATATAGTGCACGGAATCCGCGCCGTAGCGGTGGATGAGGAAGAGGTGGAGCAACGCCATGAGGCGGCGGCGGCGCAGCGCCGGGACCGTGACCTGGTTGCGCACGGCGAGGAGTGTGCGGCCGCGCCGGTCGCGGAACTCGGCGAAGAGCACGTTCGCGAGGTCTTCGCCGGCCTCATCGAGCACACGCAGCGCGAGCAGCTCGGAGCCGGCGTGGTGGAGCCGGAGCTCGACGCGCATCGGCGCGGTGAACGCGTTGTGCTCGCGCCAGAGCTCGAGCCATTCCTCGAGCAGCTTCGGCGGCACTTCGGTTTGGACCCGATGCTGGATCTCCGTCGAGCCTTTGCCCATCGCCTTGGTCGCGGCTGTGCGGCCCGACGAGGCCACCAGCGCCCCGTCGAGTCGCGGCCCGCCTACGAGCGTCTGCGGTGTGCGGTAAGGCGAGTCGAGGAGCCGGAACTTCCGCTGTAGCCGCGCCAGCGCGAGCATGCCCTCATCGCGCAGCGCCATCGCGAACTCCTCCGCCGCGAGCCCATCGATCTGGTGGCCGCCGTACGTGATGAAGTTGAAGACGAAGCCGTGCTTGCCGAGCTGCGCGGGGAAGCGCGTCATCTCCTCCTCGCTCAGGCCAGTGGTGTCCCAGTTGAACGAGGGCGAGAGGTTGTACGCCAGCATCTTGTCGGGGTACGGCACGTGTACGGCTTCGGCGAAGCGACGCGCGTCCTCGAGGTTCGCGGTCTTCGTCTCCATCCACAGGATGTCGGCGAACGGCGCCGCGGCCAGCGACTTCGCGATGGCGTAATCGATCCCGCCGCGCACCCGGTAGAATCCGTCCGCCGTCTTGGGCAGCTCACAGT
>JBOHRM010000238.1:0-4215 GCA_050732715.1 Longimicrobiales bacterium | reverse complement strand
TCCATTGCGAAGCAGGAGTCGCGCGGGCGCGTGCGCAAAGCGTGGCCGCTGCTCCTCGTGGGGGCAGCGCTCGCGTACGGCATCCCCGCGGCGAGCAGCTTGGCCGGCGCGGCGCTCTACGCCGTGTTGCTCGGCTGGACGATCTATACGTTTCTATTGCTGCGGAAGCCAGGCAACGTCGGCCGCGTCGTGGTCGGCCTGATCGCGGGCATGTCGCTGCTCGACGCCGTCCTCATCGCCCGCGCCGGCCTGCCCGGCGCCGGCGCTGTCGCCGCGTTCGGCTTCCCACTCACGCTGCTCTTTCAACGCTACGTCCGCGGGACCTGACGACTACACCCGCGCCGTGAGGTGATCGAGGATCAGCTGCTTGATCCCCGTCGCATGGATCCGCCCGTCGGGCAGCAACTCCGGTTCGCTCGACAGAAAGACCGGCCCCGCACGCGGGTCATCGGTGAGGCGGCCGTGCGAGCCGCGCACCAGCGATGCGTCGAGCGGGATCACGTCCATCAGGTAGCGGAACCCGAGCGTCTTCTTCGCGAGCACGCGCGCGAGCTTGAGCTGCGGCACCTTCAGCTTCGGGTCGATGAACAGCTCGACCGGATCGTAGCCGGGCTTGCGGTGGATGTCGACCGTGCGCGCGAAGTCCGGCGCCCGGTCGTCGTCGAACCAGTGGTAATACGTGAACCAACGGTCGCTCGCGCTGATCGCCACCAGGTCGCCCGAGCGCGGGTGATCGAGGCCTGCCTCGCGCTTGCCGTCGGCGTGGAGGACGGTTTCGATGCCGTCCGTCGCCTTCAGCAACCGTTCGACCTCCGGGATCCGGTCGCGCGAGCGGACGTAGACGTGCGCGACTTGATGGTCCGCCACGGCGAACGCGTCGGACGCACCGGCGTCGAGCATCTCATGCCCCAGCTCAGGCGTCACGCGTAGCAGCCCCGCCTGGCGCAGCACGCGGTTGATGTGTACCGCGCCGCGCACGTCGGTGATGCCGTACTCGGAGAGCACGACGACGCGCGTGCCGTCTTTCCGTACGTGCTCGATCAGCTCGCCGCAGAGCGCGTCGATCTCACGCACGTCGCGCGCGATGCGCGGATCGCTCGGCCCGAGGCGCTGGAGGTTGTAGTCGAGGTGCGGCAAGTAGACCAACGCCAGCGTCGGCCGGCGCGTGTCATAGATGTGTCGCGCGCAGTCCAAGATCCACCGGCTCGAGACGATGTCCGCCTTCGGCCCCCAGAAGCGGAACAGCGGAAACGTGCCGAGCCTCTCGGTCAGCTCCGCGCGCAGCTCCGCCGGCTCCGCATAAATGTCGGGAATCTTGCGGCCGTCGGCCGGATAGAGCGGCCGCGGCGTGACCGCTATGTCCGCCGAGCTGTACATGTTGAACCACCAGAACAGCTTGGCGCACGTGAACGACGCGTCGAGCCGCTTCGCCGCGTCCCAGACCTTTTCGCCTGAGATCAGCGAGTTCGCCTGCTGCCAGAACCGGATCTCGGCCGTGTCACGGTAGTACCAGCCATTCGCGACCGCGCCGTGCGCACGCGGCGCGAGCCCCGTCGTGAACGTCGCCTGTACGCTGCATGTCACCGCCGGCAGGATCGGCGTCAGCGCACGCACACCGCCGGCCGCGGCCAGCACGCTCAGATTCGGTGAGTTCGGCCCCAGCAGCTCCGTCGTCAGCCCGACGACGTTCAGGACGAGCGTAGCGTGCATAGCGGGATACGCTGGGCATTGCGATTCGTTTCTCGATGCCGCTGGCGCGCCACCAACTGCCGCCTGAAACCGGGGTGGGGCGGGGCAACTCGCAACTCGGAACCCGCAACTCGCAACCCGTCCCTCACCGACAGAGTTGGAACTTCGGACACTGCCCCAGAAACGCCGCGGGGTTCTCGTACACGACCTGGCGGACCAGAGACTCCGTGTGCCCGCGCCGCCGCATCGTCAGAACGAACGTCGGCACCGCGACCGGCACGCTCGGCCCCCAATCGCTCGCGCGCGCCACACACACGCGTTCGGGACCGTGCACCGCGATCATGTCGACCGCGCGCTCGGGTGAGACCTTCGTCTGCGGGTACAACGTCAGCCCCGTCCAGAACCCGTTCGACAGGATCATGTCGATCGTGTGCTCTTCGGCGTGGTCGATCATGACGCGGTTCGGATCGATGCGGCCGTCGCTCGCCAGCGTGTCGACGATGACCTTCGTGCCCTTGTACTTGTCCTCGAGGTGCGGCGTGTGGATGTGGATCATCTGCTCGTGCTCGATCGCCAGCTCGACGTGGTCGCGGAACGTCGCGAGCTCGTTCCTGGTCACCCGGTTCAGCCCGATCTCGCCGATGCCGAGCACAGTAGGCCGGTCGAGATACGCCGCCACGCGCGGCAGGACTTGTCTGGTCAGCGCGCGGTCCTCCGCTTCCTTCGGATTCAAGCACAGCCATGTAAAGTGCTGGATGCCGTATTGCCGCGCGCGCTTCGGCTCGAACTCCGTCAGCTGCCTGAAGTAGTCCTCGAAGCCGTCCGCCGACGAGCGGTCCCACCCCGGCCAGAACGCCGGTTCCGTCACCGCGACGCAGCCGGTCAGCGCCATCTGCGTATAGTCGTCCGTCGTGCGGCTGACCATGTGCGCATGGAGATCGACGTATTCCATGGCTACGCTCCTTCGACCGAGACCGGGACGGCTTGCCGCCAATGATCGTACGCGCCGTTCGCGTTCTTCTGGTCCGTCGTCTCGAGCGGCTTGACCGTCGGGTCCGACAGGATCATGTGCACCCGCTCGACTCGCCCGGGCTCGCGGCTGCGCAGAACGTCCAAGCACTCATAGAACGCGCGTACGCGGTAGTCCGACTCCGGCGTGGCGCCGCCCGCCCGGTCGAGCCGATCGAGGAACGCCGCGAGCTCGAGCGCGCGGTTCCGGCTCTCGAGAAACGCATCATCCACCAGCGCGCGCCCTTCTTTCGGAGGACGCATGAAAGGCTCGGTCATCGATTCACCTCCAGTCGGGTTCCGAGTTCCGGGTTCCGGGTTTCGGTTTCGCGTTCGGGTTCCGGGATCGAGGACGTTCTCCGATGTATCGCCGTCCCGGCGGTCGCCGTCGCTGCGTCGATGCAATTGATCAGCGACGGCCGCCATCGGCAACCGCTCGTAGGAGCCTTACGGCCTCAGGCTCGCTTCACCTATCTTGCGCGCCGACGACATCTACCCCGAAACGTAGCGAGTCATGAGCGAACCGATCGAGCCAACGATTTCATTCGACGACTTTCGCAAGGTCGACGTGCGCGTGGGCACCATCGTCGCGGCCGAACCGTTCCCCGAGGCGCGCAAGCCTGCGTATCGCCTCGTCATCGACTTCGGCCCGGACATCGGCACGCGCAAATCGTCGGTACAGATCACCAAGCACTATCGGCTGGAGGAGCTCGTCGGCCGGCAGGTCGCCGCCGTCGTCAACTTCCCACCCCGCCAGATCGGGCCGATGATGTCCGAGGCGCTCACGCTCGGCTTTCCCGACGCGGAAGGCGATGTCGTGTTGATCGTACCGGATCGACACGTGCCCGATGGCGGGCGGCTGTTCTAAAGAGGATTCACTGAAGGGCCGAGGCGAGGTCCGCGTTCTCGAAGGCTGACTCCATGCGTTCGATCTCGCCACGTTTCAGACCGAGCTCCGCGGCGGCACTTCGCCAGGTCGAAACCGTCGTCGCGACGTCGGCCGCGATCGACCGTGCAACGTTGGGCTCGAGGTCAAAGAACTCCACAACCTCGAAGGCGAGTTCGAGGGAAGCGGTGATTTCGCGGAGCGAACGAGGCGTGCGCTCTTCCGCCCTCGCCCGACGACGTTCTTCACGACGCAGGAGCGTCTGACCCCATCGATCCGGCGCCGAATCGGCAATGGTACCGAACAACGCACGGCCAGGAACCGTGTAATGGGGAGCGGGTGAGACCTCGAGCGCAGGCTGAAGTGCGAAACGGTCCTGCGCATTGAGCCATTCCGAGGCATAGTGGAAGCTCGCGGTTTCGCGCCCGTGCGCAGATCGCACGAACAGGGTCCCAACGGGACGCACGACGCCGTCGAGGTCGATGAAGACGTACGCGGCCGGCCTGCTCACGATTCATCGCTCTCGGTACGCATGCGCGGTCGTCTGGGGAGGCGCACGCGCTTGGGAAGCTGTTCCGACTCGAGTGCCAGCCCAACTTCATCGTGCGCGGCCGAAGCGACATCTGCCAGCC
>JBOHRM010000237.1:0-4399 GCA_050732715.1 Longimicrobiales bacterium | reverse complement strand
CCGAACAAATCTCGTGCTTTCGCTACGCGACGCGCAATGCTGCTTCGAACGAATCGACCAAGAAAGGCGACGTGCCGGACGCCTGGCTCCGCCCCGGCACCTGGGTGATCGGGCGAAAAGGCACATTTGGCAGGATAATGAACAAAAGCTTGACTTCTGAGACACCGGCTCGCATGATCATGCCATCAGCCCCTGAGACAGCATACGCGCGGCGGCGTTTGCGCAACCCGCCCGCTGAGATTCTATAAAGCGGTTTCAACAAAACTCGGTGTCGACGACGGCCGGCCTTCGGAGCGATTCGACGGCAGCGTTGGCCACTGCGTGTCGAGACGCGTGCGCTGGTGCCTGCTGTATGTCTGCTACCTCAGGGAGGAAAGCAATGAGACGGGCTATTGTGATCGTTTTGGCGACGGCCTTCTTCCAGGCGCTCGTCTGGTCCGCGGCGTTGGCCCAGGAGGCGGGGCGGATCACCGGTACGGTTGCCGACGACGCCGGCCAGCCGTTGCCCGGCGCGAGCGTGACCGTCGATGGCACGGGCCGGAGCGCGATCAGCGGCCAGAACGGTGCGTTCGTGGTCACCGGCGTCCCGGCGGGGACGCACCAGTTGAGCGTCAGTCTGCTCGGTTATGCGACCGTCACGCGGGCGGACATCACGGTGACGGCGGGCCAGGCGGTCACGGTCGACATCGTGCTCGCGTCCGAAGCGATCGCGCTGACGGAGATCGTGGCCGTGGGATACGGCGAGCAGCGGCGGGTCAATCTCACGGGGGCGGTGGCCAGCGTAAGCCAGGCGCAGCTCGCCGACCGGCCCGTGGCGCGGATCACGGAGGCGCTCCAGGGGTCGACCCCCGGCCTGACGATTATCCAGCGCAGCGCGCAGCCCGGCCGACAGGGGATCGATTTCAACATTCGCGGCCGCAACAGCATCAACACCAGCACCACGCCACTCATTCTCATCGACGAAGTTCCCGGGGACATCAACCAGATCAGCGTCGAGGACATCGAGAGCATCTCGGTCCTGAAGGACGCGTCTTCCGTGGCCATCTACGGCGCGCGCGGCGCCAACGGCGTGATCCTGATCACCACCAGGCGGGGCGCCAACAGCGGCAGCATCCGGCTGAGCTACGACGGCTACTACGGGTTCCAGGAGGTTGCGAAGTTCCCCGAGGCGGTCGGGCCGCGCGAGTACCTCGAAATGATCAACGAGGCGCTGGCCAACAAGGGGCTCCCGCCGGACTACTCCGAGGAGTACATCGAGAATAGCGTCCGCGCATACAACGGCGACGGTAGCGTGGATCGTATCATGTATCCCTGGACCGACTGGCTGGACGTCATCTTCGATCCTGCCCCGATCCAGGAGCACACCATCGGGGTCAGCGGCGGGAACGAGCTCCTTCGCTTCAGCGGGTCGGTCAACTATCTGGACCAGCAGGGAACGTCGCCACAGGTCGACGCGGACCGCATCGGCGTGCGGCTGAACACGGACGTGAACGTCAGCGACCGACTCACTACCGCATTCGACCTGGCGGTCCGCCGAAGCACCGATGCGGAGCCGCGCGAGCAGGGCGACGTCCTGTTCCGCATGTTCCACGACACGCCGCCCACGGTCATGCCCAGGTACCCGGACGGCACGTACGGCCATAGCCAAAACAACCGGAACCCGCTTCTCACCGCGGAGGCCACGGGCCGGAGAGACCGGAGCTTCCTGAACGGTACCGTCACCGCCCGGACGGACTACCGGCTGTTCGACAGCTTCACGCTACGCGGGCAGGCCTCGGTGGTCGCGGAAAATCGCGATGACACGACGTGGCGTCCCCAGACCGCCTTCCGGGACTTCTTCACGGGCGATGTCTGGCGGAGCGACTCCAGGAACCGCGTCGATCGCTTCAAGCGCGAGGACAGGGAAGTCACGCTCCGTGCCATGGGCGTGTTTGATAGGAGCTTCGGTGTCCACGGCGTGTCGGCGACCTTCGGCTACGAACAGACCGCCTGGGACCGCAACGAGATCAGCGCTTTCCGCGAGGATTCCTACAGCAACGATCTGAAGGAGATCACCTCCGGGAGCACGACCTTTGAGGGCACCAACGGAACCTCCAGCGCCTGGCGCCTGCGCTCCGGCTTCGGCCGTGTGTCCTACAACCTGATGGACCGCTACCTGGTCGAGGCGAACCTCCGTTACGACGGATCGAGCCGTTTCGCGACCGGCAACCGGTTTGGTTGGTTCCCCTCGTTCTCGGCGGGCTGGCGCGTCTCGGAGGAGTCCTTCTTCCGCGACAACGTCAGCTTCGTCGACGAGCTGAAGCTGCGCGTCTCCTGGGGTCGGACGGGCAACAACAATATCGGCAACTACGAGTACTGGCAGACCGTCTCACTCAACTCCGGGAACTATCCGCTCGGTGGATCTGAGCTGGCGACCGGCGCGGCGAAGACTGGGTTGGCCAATCCGGACATCTCGTGGGAGACCACGACCATGCGGAACGTGGGTTTGGACATCACGCTCCTGGATGGGCGCCTCTCCTTCACCGGGGATTTCTACAACAACCTTACCGACGGGCTCCTGCTGGACCGCGTCATCCCTCGCACGCTCGGGCTCGGAAACGACGTGCGTGAGAACGCCGGCAAGATCGAGAACGTCGGCTACGAGCTGGCCGTGAACTGGCGGGACCGGATCGGCCAGCTTGACTACTCCGTGGGCTTCAACCTTTCCGACAACCGCAACAAGGTGCTCGACCTGGGCGGCAACCCGCCGATCATCGACGGGCGCTGGTACACGGCCGAGGGCTATCCGCTGGGGACGATGTGGGGTCTCCAGGCGCTGGGTTTGTTCCGGGATCAGGCGGATGTGGATTCGCATGCCGACCAGACCGGTTTGGACCCGAATTTCGGCCCGGGCGACATCAAGTTCGCGGACCTGAACGGGGACGGCGTAATCACGCTCGATGGCGACCGGACCGCCATCGGCAACGACCTGCCGCGCTACTTGATCGGTTCCAACCTGAGTCTCGGCTACAAGGGCTTCGACGCGAACATCTTCGTCCAGAGTGTGCTCAAGAACCAGGTGTACTTCGAGGGCGCGCTGTCGGAGGGGCCGGTCTGGCGGAACTTCACCACGGTGGAATGGCTGGATCGCTGGACGGAGGAGGATCCGAACCCGAACGCCAAGCGGCCCAAGCCGACGCTCGAGGGGCACTGGAACCACGGACAAGTGAGCTCGTTCTGGGTGGAGGACGCCTCGTACCTCAAGCTCAAGACGGCGTCGATCGGCTACACGTTCCGGCCCGGAAGCTCTGGGTCGGTCCTGCCCTTCGTCGGCGTCACCCAGATGCGGCTCTACGTGTCCGGGCAGAACCTGCTGACCTTCGGCGCGGACAACCTGTTCCTGGATCCGGAGTTCCTGTCCGGGCGCGGCACGGTCTACCCGGTGGTGCGGACGATCTCGGTTGGGACGAGCGTTCAGTTCTGACGCGGACAGGTGGGGAGCGGGCACGTTCCGCTCCCTCGCTCCGGCTCACGAATAGGCAACCAAATTTGTCGTGGAGTGAATGATGATCCGTACGAGAGAACTCACCCTGGCGCTCGGGCTGGCCCTGATCGCGACGGGCTGCGACGATGACTTCCTTATGACGGAGCCGCCGGCCGCGGTCTTCGAGGACATCTTCTGGCAGCAGGAGAAGGACGCGGTGCTGGCAGTCACGTCCGTCTACTCTCTCAACGACGCCATCAGGATGGTCCTCTGGCTCGAGACGACCGCGGACAACGCCTGGGCCCAGAAGTCGTTCAACGAGTGGTTCCCGGTTGCGCGCGGGGCCGTGAACTCGGCCACCGGTGCGACTGCGAATATCTGGAACAATGCGTACGAGGCGATCAGCCGGACCAACGAGATCCTCGCGAACATCGACAGTATCCCGGAGATGGACGAGGCGCTGCGGACGCGGCTGAAGGGCGAGACGTACTTCCACCGCGCCTATCACTACAACATTCTGCTGAACCTCTTCGGGGATGTGCCCCTGGTCCTCGAGCCGATCACGCTTGCAGAGGCGAGGGAGCTCACGCGCACGCCGAGGGCACAGGTGCTCCAGCAGGTGATGTCTGACCTGGACCAGGCGATCAGCGTGCTGCCGACCACGTATCCGGCGACTGAGCGCGGCCGCGCCACCCAGGGCGCTGCGCTGGCGCTCGAGGCCCGCGCCGCGCTCTACGCGGCCGGCTGGGAACAGAATCATTTCGGCGACGAGTCCGCCGCGAACGGCTTCTTTACGCAGGCCGCGGAGGCCGCCGGCGCCATCATGGACGGTGGGCTCTTCTACAGCCTCGAGCCGGACTACCACAACCTGACTCGCTACGCTGGGAACAACACGCCCGAGACCATCTTCGAGGACATGCGGCTCCCGGCCGAGCG
>JBOHRM010000236.1:0-3030 GCA_050732715.1 Longimicrobiales bacterium | reverse complement strand
GAGCAATGCAGCGCAGAGAAGGTAGAGAACGCGGGACCGCCTACCTCGATCGGCTCGGTAAAGAGCCCCGATTGGTTGACAGGGTTGACGACGATCGGGATCGGCGATCCCAGGATCGCGATCAGCGGAGCCGGGTATCAGCGCTCTCGAATGGCCACGTCTGAATTGACAAAGCCCTTCCGTTACTCCAGCTTAGCAGGCTGGACCCTGCGGCGCGCGCCGCGGCAACTCGCACACGAGAACGAACGAGATGTTCAGTTCGATCAGGGGCCGAATACTGGTGATACTCGCCGCGATCGGCCTCGCGGTTTACGCGATCATCGCGAACGGGATCACGCCCGGCCTGGACCTGTCCGGCGGCATGCACCTCGCCCTCGAGGTCGCCGACCCGGACGGCACGATGACCGCGGAGGCGATGCAGGATGCGACCGACCGTGCACTGACCGTCATCCGGAACCGCATCAACGAGTTCGGCGTCGCCGAGCCGCTCGTGCAGAAAGTCGGTGAGGAACGGATCATCGTCGAGCTGCCCGGCCTCTACGAGGAGGATGAGGAGCGCGCGAAGGCGATCATCGAGCAGCAGGCGTTCCTCGAGTGGAAGCTGGTTCGGCCGACCGCCGAGTTCGCGCGCGCGGTCGAGCGGCTGGACCGGGTGATCGCGCCGCAGCTGGACGCGGAGGACCTGCGTGAGCTGCCCGGTACCGAAGCCGACACGGGGGCGTCGGGCCGGCAGACGGTGCAGGACCTCCTGTTCGGTACGCCGGCGGACACGGCCGCGGGCGATACGGCGGCCGCGGACACCGCTGCCGCGGACACCGCGGCGTCGGACACAGCCGGGACCGACACGGCGGCCGATACGACCACGGGCGATACGGCCGCGCTGGAGCCGCCGAGCGCCCGCCCGTTGTCGAGCCTTCTCCTCAACAGCAGCCAGGACGGCGAGCTGTGGGTCGCCGAGCAGGACGTCGAGCGGGTCGACCGGTATCTCTCGCTGCCGGGTGTGCGGGAGGCACTGCCGCGCGGCACGGAGCTGCGCTGGGCGGCGGAGCCGGTGGGCCAGGCGGCGCAGCTCTACCGTCCGCTCTACTTCCTCGAGAGGGAACCGTTCATCACGGGTGAGAGCCTGGTAGAGGCGGTTGCGGGCCGCGATCCGCAGTTCAACGAGACGATCGTCACGTTCGAGCTGGATCGGCGCGGCGGCCGGACGTTCTCGCGGGTCACGAGCGAGCATCTGCAAGAGCGGATCGCGATCGTGTTGGACGAGCAGGTCCACAGCGCTCCGATCGTCCAGAGCCGAATCGGTTCGAACGGCCAGATCGAGATGGGGCAGGCGACGATGCAGGAGGCGAGCGACCTGGCGCTGGTGTTGCGCGCGGGTTCACTGCCCGCGCCGCTCGAGATCGTGGAGCAGCGATCCGTCGGGCCGTCGCTCGGCCAGGACTCGATCGACCAGGGGAAGATCGCCGGCGTGATCGGCGTGGTCCTGGTGATCGGAATCATGATCGGATACTATCGGCTCGCCGGCGCCATGGCGGTGCTCGCGCTGTTGATCTACGGGTTGTTCGTGATGGGCGGCTTGGCCGGGCTCGGCGCCGACTTCACGGCGCCCGGTATCGCGGGTCTGATCCTGTCGCTGGGGATGGCCGTCGACGCGAACGTGCTGATCTTCGAGCGGATACGCGAGGAACTGATCGCGGGACGGTCACCACGCGCGGCGGTGGATGCGGGGTTCCAGCATGCGATGTCGGCGATCGTCGACTCGAACCTGACCACGCTCATCACGGCATTGATCCTGTACCAGGTGGGCACGGGGCCCGTACAAGGTTTCGCCGTGACGCTCTCGATCGGTATCGTCGCATCGTTCTTCACGGCGGTCTTCATCACGCGAACGTTCTTCCTGATCTACCTGGATCGGAAGCGCGCGGCCCAGCCGATCAGCATCTGACGGAAACAGCAGGAGCCCATGCGACGACTTTTCTCGGACGCACATTACGATTTCATCGGACTGAGACGCCGCGCCTACATGGTGAGCGCAATCGCGCTTGTCATCGGCATCGCCGCGATGTTGTTCGGGCAGTTCGCCCGTGGCTCGTGGCTCAACTACGGTGTCGACTTCACGGGCGGCACGCTGATTCAGGTGCAAATCGATCGTGACGTTGGGGTCGGGGACGTGAGAGGCGTGGTGGCGCCGCTCGTCGCTGGTGCGCAGGTCACCAGTTTCGGAGACCAGAACGAGTTCCTCATCCGCACGGCGCAGGGCGGCGATACGACGTCGAACGCGGCGGAAATCGTGCCCGCCGCACTGCGCGAGGCGTTCGGCGAGAGCGAGGTTCAGGTGGTTCGCGCCGAGGGCGTCAGTGCGAAGGTGGGCGGCGAGCTCCAGACCCGCGCGTTGATCGCCATCCTCCTCTCGTTCGGTGCGACGTTGGTGTATCTGGCGTTCCGTTTCGAGTGGCGGTTCGGCCTGGCCGCGGTCATCGCCACCTTGCATGACATCTTGATCACGCTCGGGTTCATCTCCGTGCTCCGCCTCGAGGTCGCTCTGCCGACGGTTGCGGCCGTGCTCACGATCGTAGGGTATTCGCTCAACGACACGATCGTGATCTTCGATCGCATCCGCGAGAACCTGCGCGGCGCCGGTCGACGCGAGGACTTCGCATCGATCCTGAATCGTTCGATCAATGACACGCTGCCGCGCACCGTGCTGACCAGCGCCACCACGCTGGCGACGCTGTTCGCACTGTTCATGTTCGGCGGCGCATTGATTCGTGAGTTCGCGCTGATCCTGATCGTGGGCATCATCCTCGGCACGTACTCCTCGATCTTCGTCGCCGCGCCCGCATTGCTCGCGATCGAGCAGCGCTGGCCCGCCGAGCGCAAGAAGAAGCCGCGCGTCGCGAGGGTCAGCACAGCCTAGTACCTCGTTGCGGAAGTCCGCGTTAGCACCGAGAGACCCGATGCGCCGCCCTGACAAGGAACGACGACGAAGGAATAGCAGCGCTATTTCGAGGAGGAGAGACGCAGAGCGCG
>JBOHRM010000235.1:0-4359 GCA_050732715.1 Longimicrobiales bacterium | reverse complement strand
GAGGGAGAATACCGGGTGTATTTGACCGACGAGCAACGCCGCCAGGCGGGATGCCCCGCCCGGGAATTATGTGAGAAATCACTGTTACGGGACACTAGCCAAACAGCATTGAATCGCAGAGTACGCTGAGATAGGGAGGACGCAGAGGACGAATTCACTCTGTGGTCTCCGTTCTCCTATGCGTCCTCAGCGATCAGATTTTCTTCCGGCTCATGCCGAACACTGTCCGCAGCGTGCGCCGTTGTTATCGAACGCGGTCGTAATGACCGTGGCATGATCCGGTAGATACGATCCCAGCCGACTCGCGAGCTCGCGGGCGGCGGCGTCGCCGTCGACGAAGCCGTAGGTCGTGGGGCCCCATGAGGATTGGCCGGCGCCGGCGGCGCCGCAGGCGAGCAGGGCTTCGATCGTGTGTGCGACGAGCGGGTGGGCGAACGGCGAGCCTTGCACCTCGCGGAACACTTCTCCGACGCACCGCTGGATCTCTGTGACCGCCCGGCCGAACCCGGCGAGGTCTGCTTCGACGACGGACGGCAGCAGGAGCATCAGCACGAGCCGAGAGATCTCGCCGATCAGCTCGGCCGAGGGCGGCGGCAGCGTACGGAACGCGCGCTCCTCCGCCTCGCCGCTCAGCCCCTCGACATCGCGCGGAATGACCAGCACGCAACGCCAGGTCTCGGGCAGTGCGTGACGGAACAGCAGCGGGCCCGGTGTCTTGCCGTTGGACCGGCGCCCGCCCTCGAGGATGAAGCCCCCGTGCTCGAAGACCCATGTGCCGATCGCCGAGCGGCGGGCTCGGCCGACGGCGGCCGAGAGCGCTGCCGCGCTTGATGGCAGGCCGTTGAGCTCGGCGAGCACGCGGGCCGTCGCGAGCGCGAGCTGCGTGCCCGAGCCGAGCCCCGTGTGCGCGGGGATCGTGTGCTCGAGCCTCAGGTTCGCGCCCGCCCGTATTCCATGGTGCGCCAGGAAGCGCTGGGCGTAGGCGAGCACGCGCGCGGCCTCGGGACCCTCGGCGGTGAGCTCGGCGGCCGGTCGAGCCTCGAGCCGGAGTGACGGTGAGCGAACCGCCGCACCAGTGCCGCCGAACCGGCGCGGCAGGTCGCCTCGCAGGTCGATCAGCCCGAGGTGCAGCCGCGCGGGCGCCTCGACGAACACGGATCGCTCTGAATTCATGGTTACGCGCGTGCGGCGGCCTGCGTCTCGACGTGCCGGGTCAGGATCGCCATCGCTTCCTTCTCGCGCGGGCCGGCGGTTTTGTCGACGATGACCTGAAGCCGCTCGAAGTCGGCGAGGATCTCGTCGATCGGCAGGAACCGCGTTCGAGTGGCCAGAATCGCGGCTTCGAGCACCGCGTTGCGCGCACGGTTGAACCCCAGGAACTCGCGGCGCTCGCCGCGGTGCGCGATGGCGCAGCGGAACCGTGCACGTGGGCCGTCGGTCTCGGCGTGGCTTACCTCGATCTCTCGCCACGAGCACGCATCATCGAGCACGACGCCGCGCACCACCGACGCGGGTGATGCGGGAAACGTCGGCCTGCCGATCGCGCCGAGCGCGAAGCAGAGCACGTTGTCCGTGAGGTTCACGACGGCCTGGCTGGTTGCGACGAGGTTGCGGAACGTCGTCGTCTCGCGGTACGGCTTCAAAACGATCTCGTCTTCGCCCCAGACCACGCCCATGGGCGCGAAGTTGACGGCGCCCGCCGCATCGATCGTCGTGACGATGCTCTCGATGATCATGTGTTCGCGACCTCGCGATAGTCGGCGACGAGTCCTCGCGCGATTGGACCCGGCCGTCCGTCGCCGATCGGTTCGCCATTAATGGCGACGAGAGGAACGATCTCTCGTAGGCTACTGGTCAGGAACGCCTCGCTCGCGCGGGTTAGCGTTTCGGGCGCGATCGGCTCCTCGCGTACGGTGTGGCCGCGCTCGGCGGCCAGCCGCAGGACGGTCGCACGTGTGATGCCGGGGAGGACGCCGCACGTCAGCGGCGGCGTGATCAGCATGTCATCCACAAGGGCGAACACGTTGCTCGCCGTCGCTTCGGCGACGTGGCCGGCGGTGTCGAGGAACAGCGCGTCATCCCAGCCGCACGACTGCGCATGGCGCAGCGCGAGGATCGCCTCGAGGTAGCCGAGATGCTTGAGCCCGGCGGTCGCGCGGTTCTCATCGAGGCGGCCGGGTGCGAAGCCAGCGCGCAGGCCGCGATCGTACCATTCCGCGAGAGGCTCGTAATCGCGAACCGTGATCACCGTGGTCGCGGCGGACGAGCCCGCGACGGCGCCCCCCCTCACCCTGACCCTCTCCCCCGATTGGGGAGAGGGAACTGCGACGGCGAGCCCGCCGCCTTCGCGTTCGGCGCAGCCCCGGGTCACGGTCAGCCTCACGGCCGCGTCGGTGAGGCCGCTGGCGGCGAGCGTCTGCGGTATTGCGTCCTCCACGCCATCGGGCAGCGCGAGTCCGATGCGGGCCGCGCCGCGCCGCAGCCGTTCGAGATGCTCGTTCAGCGCGAATACGCGGCCGCCGTACGCGCGCATCGTCTCGAACAGTCCGTCGCCGAGCAGGAAACCGCGATCGCGCACGCTCACGACGGCTTCCGCTTCGTCGACGAGCCGGCCGTTCAACCACGTTGCGCTCATTGCGGCCGCCATCCCGGCGTCGGCGCCAAGGGGCTCATCGCTGTCACACGTCCTGGTTCGACCACCTTAACAGAATTCAATCGCAGAGAACGCTGAGGAGCGGAGGTCGCAGAGTGACCGTCTTCTGGGCTCGTCCCTTCCGCGTTCTCCACCAACTCTGTGGTCCGGCGTGATTGAATTTCGTTCGACGTTGGCGTGGTGCCCGCCCTGACCGCGAGGAAGTTTCGCAGCAGCGTGTGCCCGTGCTGCGTCAGGATCGATTCGGGATGGAACTGCACGCCCCAGATCGGATACTCGCGATGTCGGAGCGCCATGATCTCGCCGCCGGCGGTGGTCGCGATCACCTCGAGAACGGGCGGCAGCGTCGAGCATTGAACCGTGAGCGAGTGATAGCGGCCCGCGATGAACGGAACCGGCAAGGCTTCGAACAGATGGGTCCCGTCGTGCAGGATCGCGCTGGCCTTCCCATGCATCGGCCGTGGCGCCCGCACGACCTCGCCGCCGAACACGTGCGCAATGCACTGATGTCCGAGGCAGACGCCGAGGATCGGGGTCGTCGCGCCGAGCACGCGGATCACTTCGTTCGAGATGCCCGCCTCGAGCGGCGTGCACGGCCCCGGCGACACGATGATGTGCGTCGGCGCGAGGCCGACAACGTCCGAGATGTCGGCCGCGTCATTGCGTACGATGACCGTCTCCTCACCCAGCTCGCGAACGTAGCGCGCGAGGTTGTGGACGAACGAGTCGTAGTTATCGACGAACAGTACCATTGCGAGCGGCCGCCAGGAGGCCCTCCGCTTTGTCCAGAGTCTCGAGGTATTCGCGTTCGGGATCCGAATCAGCGACGATGCCGCCGCCGACCTGGAGGTACGCGGTGCCGTCCTTCACGATGAACGTGCGGATGGCGATGCTCGTGTCCATCCCTCCATCGAAGCCCATGTAGCCGATCGCCCCGGTGTAGACGCTGCGACGTGTCGGCTCGAGCTCGTGGATGATCTGCATGGCGCGAACCTTGGGCGCGCCCGTGATCGAGCCGCCCGGGAACGTCGCTCGAAGCAGGTCGGTGGCATCCATCCCCTCGCGGAGTCGGCCGGTCACGGTCGAGACCAGGTGCTGCACGCTGGCGAATCGCTCGATCCGCCACAACTCGGGCACGTCCACGGAGTGGTCGCGGCATACGCGGGACAGATCGTTGCGCATCAGGTCGACGATCATGACGTTTTCGGCGCGGTCCTTCTCGCTGCCCTGGAGCGCGTCCTCGAGCGCGAGATCGTGCATCGGCGTGACGCCGCGCGGCGCGGTGCCCTTGATCGGGCGCGTCTCGACATAGTCGCCGCACCGCCGCAGGAACCGCTCGGGCGAGGCGCTGACGATCACCGCATTTCGGGCGTCGAAGTATGCGGCGAACGTCGCGGGGTTATGGTCCCGCACTCGCTCGTAAAGCGCGAACGGAGCTGCTGGCCACGGCGTCTCGAGTCGCTGTGAAAGGTTCGCTTGGAAGATGTCGCCCGCCAGGATGTAATCGCGCGTCCGGCGCACGAGCTCGTGATACGTGGCGCGCGAGAACGTGGATGCGATGTCCGGCATGCCGGCGACGGGCCAGCGTGCGGGTCCGCCCGTCGTGCTTCGAGTTGAGCCGGCGATCGACTCACGCGGCGAGCGGCGGGGCGCATCGACCGCCGGCGGGCCGATTAGGCGTTGCCGCACGGCGGCCGCGCGAGACG
>JBOHRM010000234.1:0-4966 GCA_050732715.1 Longimicrobiales bacterium | reverse complement strand
ACGCTGCGTGGACCGAGCTCTTCGACGGTGAGACCGTGAACGGCTGGACGAGCCGTGGGGACGGAAGATGGGTTGTCGAGGACGGCTATATCACGACGACTCCTCGAACAGGCGGAGGATTCCTGGTGACGACCGAAGACTTTGAGGACTTCCGGCTTCAGGTAGAGTTCTGGGCGGACACGGCGGCGAACGGAGGGGTCTTCGTCGGCGTCCCCGATACGGGCGAGATCAACTCTACCAACTCCTTCGAAATCAATATCTTCGACGCGCACGACCTGTGGCCCACGGGCAGCATCAGCGAGCTGCACAGGCACGACGACCCCCAAACTGTAGGGCGGTGGAGCACGCTCGACATCACCGTTCAGGGCGACCATATGATGGTGTCGCTCGATGGGGAGCAAACGGCCGACGTTCGAGGGTCACGAGGGCCTACCGGCCACATCGCGCTCCAGCACCACCTCGGTGACGGTGTGATCCGGTACCGTAACATCCGACTCATCCGTTTCTAGTTCTCTCGACTCCGACCTTGCTCCTCCTGGCGAGTACGTCGGCGCATCGGCCACGGACCACTGGCGTCACAAGCTGAGATCGATGCGCGTTCCGAGTATCATGCGCGTATTGCCAGAGGACATCACCTCTATCGACAACCCCGCGCCTGCCGAGGAGAGGGAGCTGGTTCGCCGCCTCGGTCACGGAGACGAGAGCGCGCTCAAGCGGATCTTGCGGCTCTACCGGGAAGACATCGTCCGCTACACACTCAACATCGTTTCCACTCAGGACCAGGCCGAGGACGTCGCTCAGGAAGCGTTCATCCGCCTCTGGACGAAACGGGAACAGTGGCGGGAAATGCAGACGATCCGTCCCATGCTCTACCGGATCGCCCGGAACCTTGCACTGAACGAGGTGCGGCGGGAAAACACCGTCCAGCGCTGGGTCCGCCGAATGCGCATCGGCGCCCCGGCCGGAGATCCCTCGCCTGGCCCCTTTCAGGATGTCGTGAGCGCCGAGCTCGACGCCGCGGTGCGGCGAGCCGTGGCTGCACTGCCCGAGCGCCGGCGCGAGATTTTCGTCCTCGTGCGTTTCCATCGCATGTCCCATCGCGAAGCGGGTGAGGTCCTCGGCATCTCGCCTCAAGCCGTCGCGAACCAGATGAGCCGGGCTCTATCGGATCTCCACGCTGCTCTTGGCCCACATCTCGAGGGAGATTCGGCCCAACACGTCGACTTCCCCGTGACCCGCGCCTCTGCACTGCTGAGCGATGCCTCGATCGAATGAGCTCGGCTCGGCATCGTGGATTCCACCTGTATACTGTTAGTTCACCAGCATCTCGCGTGTTGTAAGGGTGGACGGGCCAACGAGAGCACGGTCCTAGGCGTCCGTCGTGTGGGGCTTACACGGCGCCGGCGACGAGGACGAGGATACTGAGGACAGTCATTTTGGACGAGATCATCGCGCGGTCGCTCCAGGGGCGCACTTCGCAAGAGGAAGAGGACACGCTTCGCGAGTGGCGGACGCGGCGCGATCAACATGAGATGCGCTACCAGCGCGTCGCAGCCGTGTGGCGAGCGACGCGTTCCTACGAGCCGCACCCGCGGCTACGGCCGCTCGCGTTCGAAGCGATTGTGGCGGAAGCGTCGCGGCGGCGGCGAGAGAGTGCAACGAGACGCTCGGCCGTTTCTCCGATCGTGGGGATCGCGGCGGCAGTGGTGATCGGCTTGGCGGTAGCGTTGTGGTCGATGGCAGGCCGTGAACCACCGGCTCAGGGCAGCGAGTTCGTCACGGGAGTCGACGAGACGGCCACGGCGCGACTGCTGGATGGAACGGTGGTGCGATTGGGGCCCGAGAGCCGCCTGGTCGTGCCTCCGGAGGGCACGGGGCGTGAGGTGGTGCTCGTCGGTCGCGCGTTCTTCGCGGTGGCGAAAGACCCGGGTCATCCGTTCGTGGTGCGTACGAGCGCGGGGGATGCCCGGGCTCTGGGAACGCGGTTCGAGGTGAGCGCACGGGGGCGGGACCTTCGCTTGGTGGTGCTCGAGGGGAGGGTCGCCGTGTCGGCAGGCGGGAGGGAGGTCGAGGTGGCGAGCCACCGGGTGAGCCACGTTCGCGATGGTGCGGAGCCATCGGTGGTGGAAGTCCATGATGTTTGGCCCTTGCTCGGGTGGATGGGCGGATTCATGGCGTTCGAGTCGACGCCGTTGCTCGAGGTGGGGCAGGAGCTCGAGCGTCGGTTTGGACTGAAGCTCGAGATCGAGGATGCGGAGCTTTCGCGGCAGACGGTGACGGTTTGGTTCGCCGATGACCCCCTGGACCGGGTGGTGGGGGTTTTGTGTCAGCTCGTGGAAGCCAGCTGCGTGGTCGAGGATTCCACCGTGCGGATGAGAAGCGCGCGCTAGCCAGCTGCGTCGAACGATCGAGCGCCGGCGCGGACCCTCGATGGAACGAGGATCCGCGACCGCCCACTTGACGTGGCGGCTTGTGTTAGATAGTTATCTAACCATGTACGTGCCGCCCGCTAAATCCGGTGAGCTGGCGCCCGGCCAGTTCGAGCGTATCGCGAAGGCGTTGGCCGATCCGCGTCGGTTCGCCGTGCTCCAGACGATCGCCACATCTCGGCATGAATGCCCCTATCAGGCGATTTGCAACCAGTTCCCGGTGACCAAGGCGACGATCTCGCACCACCTCAAGGAGCTGATCCAGGCAGGCCTCGTGAGGTCGGAACGGGAAGGCCAGTACATGCATGCGACCGTGGTGCCGGGCGTGATCGAGGCCTACGCGGCGGAGCTCGTGCGCCGGATCGGGGAACCCGAATGACCGCGGACGAATTCGGGAGCTTCGAGCACGCGTCGTCGTCGGCGTACCGATGGACACGGGCTCGGGCGTTGGCACGCGGAACCGGGAGCTCGGAAACGCGGCCAGCAGAAGGCGGTCTCGGAAGGCGATGTCGATTTGGCTCGTCCTCGTTCGTCGGTAACGTGGAGGACCGCGGAGGGGCCGAGGTCCGCGCTTCACGATCCGAGGAGGAAGCTTGCCAGCCATCGCGGCGTTCGGCCGGGCACGCGCGCAGCTGACCCTCGGTACAGGTGGCATCCTCGCCTTTCTGACGGCGCTCGGCGGCTCGGATTTCCGTAATGTTCCGGCTTCGGACCGCGTCTCCGAGAGAGGGAGGCGCCCGCTGTGGCAGGGAACGCGGCGGCGTGAGGGACGGGAACAAACGGGCTGCGACCCTGCATTTTCGCTCAGCAGTAAGATAGTTGTCCAACTGTTTACCCATAGGTGAAGGGGAGATCGATTGACCATGACAGACACAGGACGGAGTGGGAATCGCCGAGCGGTGCGGCCGCTCGTGCTGCTGGCGACGATCGTCGCGACCGGCGGCGGGCTCGCCGCCTGGAAATATTCTGCGGCGCAGGCGGCGGCGGAGGCCGCGGCGAATGAGCCGGAGCCGGTAGAGGTCGTGACGACGGCGGCGGCGACGCCTTATGAGCATCGAGCGACGGCGACGTCGATTGGGACGGTGTTGGCCATGCGTTCGGTGACGCTGCGGAACGAGTTGCCGGGCACCGTCAGGTCGGTCCGGCTGGCGCCGGGGCAGGTGGTCGAGCCCGGGGCGGTGTTGGTTGCGCTGGATGTTTCGGTAGAGGAAGCGGAGCTGAAGGCGTTGGAGGCGCGTTCGGAGCTCGCGGCGCGTACGCTGGCGCGCATGGAGCGGATGGCGGAGCGGCGCGCGGTCTCGGCGATGGACCTGGACAATGCGCAAGCGCAGCGCGACGTGGCGGTCGCGGAGATCGAGCGGATCCGTGCGGTGATCGAGCGCAAGACGATTCGCGCGCCGTTCCGGGCGCGGGTCGGCATCGCGGACGTTCACCCGGGTCAGTTCCTCGAGGCGGGCACGCTGCTCACGACGTTGCAGGGCGTGGGCGAGGCGGTGCACGTGGACTTTGCGGTATCGCAGAGCGTGGCGGCGGGGCTGAGCGCGGGCGACGAAGCCGAGGTGTTCATAAGCGAGGGGTCGGCGCCGAGCGGGGCGCGCATCGTGGCGATCGACTCGCGGGTCGACCCTGCCACGCGCAACGCCACGGTTCGCGCGCGAATCGAAGATGGCGCCCGTTTCGCGCCGGGCGCATCGGTGCGGGTGCGCGTGGCGGTCGGTGCGGCTCAGACGGTCGTCGTCGTGCCGGTGAGCGCGCTGCGCAAGGGTCCGGCGGGCGACCATGTGTTCGTGATCGACGGGGCGGAAAATCAAACGCGAGTGCACGTGCGAAGTGTCGAGGCCGGCTCAGTGCTCGGCGCTGGCGATACGATCGTGATCCTCGGCGGATTGGAGGCGGGCGAGAGTGTCGCGGCGTCCGGGTCGTTCAAGCTGCGTGACGGTGCGCTGGTCAGCGTGGCCGACGAAGCGCAGGCTGCCGCCGACGAAGCGCAGGCCGCCGCACCGAGCGAGAGGTAATCATGCGCTCTTTCACCGATACCTTCATACGCCACCCGGTGCTGGCCGTGGTGGTGAACCTGGTCATCATCCTGGTCGGTTGGCGCGCGCTGACCGGCTTGCCGGTACAGCAGTATCCGCAAGTCGAGAGCTCGTCGATCTTGATCAACACGGTCTACTACGGGGCCGGCGCGGAGACCGTACGCGGTTTCCTGACGACGCCGATCGAGCGCGCCGTTTCGGCGATCGGCGGCGTCGACTACGTCGAGTCGACCAGCCGAGCCGGCGTCAGCACCGTGACGGTGCGCCTCAAGCTCAACCACAGCAGCACCGCCGCGCTGGCCGAGGTCACCGCGCGGCTCCAGCAAGTCCGTTCGGAGCTGCCGGCGGAGGCCGAGCCACCGGCGGTCGAGGTGCAGCGCGACGACCGGCCGTACGCCACGTTCTATCTCAGCTTCACCTCGAGCGAGCGCAGCGTGCCGGCGATCACCGACTGGCTCACCCGCACGATCCAGCCGCAGCTGGCGACGATCGCCGGTGTCC
>JBOHRM010000233.1:0-2441 GCA_050732715.1 Longimicrobiales bacterium | reverse complement strand
CCCGCAACTCGCCAACCCGCAACGGGAAATGGGGTCGGGATGGGGGCAGGGTTGCGTTGCGCGCGGCCGCGCCCTATCCTGCCGCCGCCGCACCCACATGTGCGGTGTCGCGCGGTGATGCGCGAGGAGCGATTACGAACGTCGGACCAGCACACAGTGAAACGGATGACGGGTGGACGATGCTGAGTCGGAAACGAGCGTTGCTCGTTGCCGCGGGAGCCATCGTCCTCGTTGCGACCGGCGTCGTGGGTGCGACGCTGGTCCGTACCCGGTACGCGCCGGAGCAGCCGATCGCGTTCCCGCACGATGTGCACGCGGGCGCGAACCAGATTCCATGCATGTACTGCCACTCGTACGCGGACCGGTCGCCCTCTGCCGGCGTACCGGCGGTCGAAGTGTGTGCGGGCTGTCACGTGTCTGCGGTCGGCCTCATCCCTCCCGAGCAGGCGCAGCCAGCGTTCCTCGGCGAGAACGAGGAGATCCAGAAGCTGGTCGAGTACTGGCGCAATCAGGAGCCGATTCCTTGGGTCCGCGTCTACGACCTGCCCGACCACGCACACTTTCCGCACATGCGTCACGTGGACGCGGGCGTCGAGTGCCAGGAATGTCACGGTCCCGTACAGGAGATGCCCGTAGTCGAGAAGTACGCGTCGTTGCAGATGGGCTGGTGCATCGACTGCCACCGGCAGCGCGAGGTGCGCACGGATTGCACGATCTGTCACTACTAGGGGGTTTCGGGTTTGCGGGTTCCGGGTTGCGGGTTGCCCCGCCGCCACCCAGTGGGAGCGGATACGATTTCGGCGGCGGCATGGAGAATTGAGGCCGATGGGTAACGGCATAGAGCGGCGAGATTTCCTCAAGGTGCTCGGTGTGTCGGGCGCCGGCGCGGCGATGACCGCGTGCGGCGGCACGCGCGCGGCCGAGCGGCTGATCCCGTACGTGGTTCAGCCCGAGGACATCGTGCCTGGGGTCGCGACGTGGTACCGCACCACCTGCCGAGAGTGTTCCGCCGGGTGCGGGATGGACATACGCACGCGCGAGGGTCGCGCCGTGAAGGCGGAGGGCAACCCGCTGTCGCCGATCTCACACGGTGCGTTGTGCGCGCGCGGCCAGGCGTCGCTCCAGGGGTTGTACGACCCGGACCGAGTGCCCGGCCCTCGGATCCGCGAAGGTGAAGGCTGGGCCGCGATCGGCTGGGACGCGGCCGAACAACGGCTCGCGGAGGCGCTCACGCAGCACCGAGGCCGGACCGTGCTGCTCACACGCCAAGACACCGGCACGATGGAGCGACTTCTCGACGAGTTCGCGGCCGCGCTCGGCATCGAACGCGTGCGCTACGAGCCGTTCGCGTACGAGCCCATTCGCACGGCGAACCGCATGCTGTTCGGCGTGGACGCGGTCCCGGTGCACGATTTCGCGGGCGCGGACGTCGTGCTCACGTTCGGCGCGGACTTCCTCGAGACCTGGCTTTCCCCGATCGATTACGCGCACGGCTTCGTGCAGGGCCATGCGTACCGGGAGGGCCGCCGCGGGCATTTGGTCTCGATCGCGCCGCACCAGTCGCTCACGGACATGAACGCGGACGAGTGGCTGCCGATCCGGCCGGGCACGGAGCACCGCGTCGCGCTCGCGCTCGCCCGCATCATCGCGGATGAGACCGGCCAGACCGCGGCGGCGCCGCCGATGCTGGCATCGGTCAACATCGATGAGGTCGCGCAGGAGGCGGGCGTCTCGGCCGAACGGCTGCGTGAGATCGCGGACGCGTTCGCGAACGGCGGCCGATCGCTCGCCGTCGGACCCGGCATCGCGTCGACGAATGGCGCCGCGACCGCCATCGCTGCTTCGGTCGCGCTGCTGAACGCGGTCGCGGGCAACATCGGCCGCACGGTCAGCTTCGCCCAGCAGGAGACACCGGCTTCTGGGGCGCCGGGCTCGAGCTACGCGCAGATGCAACAGTTCGTCGACCGCATGCGCAGCGGCGGGGTCGGCGCGTTGCTGGTGCACGGGCCGAACCCACTGTACAGCCTGCCGGGTCAGGCCGCGGTCGCCGACGCGCTCGGCGGCGTCGACTTCATCGCCTCGTTCTCGCCGTATCTGGACGAGACGAGCGAGCGCGCGCACCTGCTGATGCCGGACCATCACTTCCTCGAGAGCTGGGGCGACGCCGAGCCGCGCACCGGCATCGCCGCGCTGGTCCAGCCCGTCATGACGCCCGTTTTCGACTCGAAACAGACGGGTGATGTCCTGCTCGGCGTCGCGCGGCGCACGGGGGCGACGCTGCCGACCGCCGCGCCCACGTTCTATGACTACCTGCGCGAGCGGTGGACGAACGAGCTGTACCCCGAGACCGGCGGCGGCGCGCCCGTCGAGGAATGGTGGACCGGCGCGCTCGAGACGGGCTTCGTCTTGACGCCCGCCGCGACGGCCGTCGCGGCCGCCCC
>JBOHRM010000232.1:0-2792 GCA_050732715.1 Longimicrobiales bacterium | reverse complement strand
GACATCTGCCGGATGCGCTGGCTGATCCCCCAGCCGTGCATCGGTTCGATGGCAAGCGTACTGAGCACCAGCAGCTCAAGAGTGCCCTGGAGTAGATCGGACCGTTCGCTTGCGGACACGTGCACCTCTCCCCCGCTCCTTCAGCCAGACTGAAGGAGAACGGTAGCTCGTCCCATTCCTGGAGTCAAGCACCTCGGGAGGCGAGCGCCCCACGCAGCACCCTTACAAAAGGGGCGATCGTCGCCAGGTCCGCCGGGGCGGCGCACCCACTGGCGGCGCAGCCTTGCGCCGGCCGAGCGGCAGTGTAATCTTACACGAACAAAAAGAAATTGCGAGTGCGAGGAGATGTCGATGCGCGGACGTTCGGGATCGCCATGGCTGACACCTGGGCGAGCGGCTGGGACGCCGGGCGAGGTGGGGGTCGCCGTGGTCCGGGTCATGGGTGGCGACGCGCGATGAACGAGGTCGAGCGGTTCGTGCTGCTCGCGCTCTTGCGGCTGGATGAAGAGGCGTACGCCGTGCCGATCCGTCGGGAGATCGAGGAGCGTGGCGGCCGCGTCGTTTCCATAACGGCGGTGTACGCCGCGTTGGACCGCCTCGAGCGGCAGGGGCTCGTCAACTCATGGTTCTCGGATCCTTTGCCGGAGCGCGGCGGCCGGGCGCGGAAGCACTACCGCGTGCTGCCCGTGGGCGTGGCTGCACTGCGCCGGGAGCGTCGAGCGTGGGAGCGGATGTGGGAGGGGCTGGAGGCCGCGAAATTAGGGGTGCGGAGTGATGCGCGACGCTAAGGATTCCGATCCGCGCTCGCAGCGCTCGCAGCCACGGTTCGGGCGGTGGGTTCTGCTTCGTGTGATTCCGGCTGACCACCGTCAGTTGGTTGTTGACGACGTGACGGAGGAGTGGTCACGACGTGTGGCGGCGGACGGTGACCGTGCGGCGCGGAGGTGGTATTACGGTGAGGTGCTCCGATCCTTGGTGCCGGCGTTTCGTTTACGGCTGGCGCAGTGGGCGGCGCGGCGGAACCGCGGCGGAAGTGCGCGTTTCTCGACCCCGCCGCTCCGAAGAGGAGCGTCGGTGGCTGACCGCACGGGCGGTCCCCGTTGGCGCGACCGGACGCTCCTCGAGGTGCGATACGCCGCGCGCCGACTCATCCGGACGCCGGGATTTGCGATCGTCTCCGGGGTGACGCTGGCCGTGGCGGTTGGCGCCAACGTCACGATCTTCAGTCTCGTGGATGGCGTGCTGCTTCGGCCGTTGTCGTTTTCGCATTCCGACCGGTTCGTGGCGATCCGTCACACCGCGCCCGGGCTCGGTCTTGCGGAGACGGACCTTTCCGATGGCACGTACGTGCATTACCGGGCGCACAACACCGTCTTCGAGGAGATGGCGTACTGGCAGGAGGCGGTGGTCAACATCACGGAGGCGGGCAGGCCGGAGCGCGTGCCGCTGGTGCTGGTGACCCGCTCGTTCTTCCCGGTTTTCGGCGTCGCCCCGATGCTGGGTCCGGGCTTCGACCCTGATGCGAGCGGCGGCTCGCAGATGGTCATCCTGTCGCATGGGCTCTGGAAGCGCCGCTACGGCGGCGACTCGACGCTGGTCGGCCGTACGATCGAGGTCAATCACAGGCATTGGCGTGTGATGGGCGTGATGCCGCCGGGCTTCGCGTTCCCGGACCCGCGCGTCGACCTGTGGCTGGACATCGGCGACCCGGCGTCGGCGCCGGAGGAGCTGCGGTTCGGCCGGTTCCATTACCCGGGTGTGGCCCGTCTCCGCCCGGGAGTCACCCCCGAGCGGGCGGCGGCGGACCTGCGCCGTCTGGTGCCGGGTCTCGAAGGCGTGTATCCCGACGCGACACCGGAGACGCTCGCGCGAGCACGGCTCACGCCGGTGGTCGTGCCGTTGAAGGACCACGTGGTACGCGACGTCGGCTCGATGCTGTGGCCGCTGTTTGGCGCGGTGCTGTTCGTTCTGTTGATTGCGTGCGCGAACGTCACGAACCTGTACGTGGTGCGGTCGGCGGCGCGCGAGCGCGACGTGATGGTGCGCGCCGCGCTCGGCGCGAACCGCGCGGACCTGATGCGTCACTTCCTGGCGGAGAGCGTGCTGCTCGCGGCCGTGGGTGGCGCGCTCGGCTTGCTGCTCGGATGGGGAGCCGTGCGCGTGCTCGTCGCCGCCGCGCCGGTCGAGCTGCCGGCTCGAAGAGGTCTCCGTGGGCGGCCGAGCTGCCGTCTTCGCCGTGGCGCTCTCCATTTTCACGGGCATCATCCTCGGTCTGGTGCCGGCATTGCGAATGCTCGGCGCCGGGATTGCACAGCGTCTTCGATCCGCGGGGCGCGTGTTCACGACGAGCCGAGAGCGGCAGCGGACCCAGCGCGTGCTCGTCGTGGTGCAGGTCGCGCTCGCGCTCACGCTGCTCATCGGTTCGGCGCTGATGGTGCGGACTTTCTGGAACCTACGCCGCGTCGATCCCGGCTTCGACGCACGCAACGTGCTCACGTTCGAGATCGTGCTGCCGTACGCAGGCTACGAGACCTACGAGAAGTCGGCGGCGTTCACGCGCACGCTGCTCGAGCGGATCCGCGTGCTGCCCGGTGTGTTGGCGGCGGGCAGCATCACCGGGCTGCCGATGGCGCCCGGAGACTGTCCCGAGCTGCCCTCTGCCGTCGACATGTTCGGCGGCACCGTCTCGCCCGAGCGCGTATGGTTCCGCGCAGTGACGCCCGGCTATTTCGCGACCGTGCGCACACCGATCGTGGCGGGTCGCGCGTTCTCGAGGGCGGAGCGTGCCAGCG
>JBOHRM010000231.1:0-2964 GCA_050732715.1 Longimicrobiales bacterium | reverse complement strand
ACGGCTTCGTCGCGGCTACGGCTGGACGATGCTGGCGATGTAGAGGTCGCGCACGAGATTGCGCAGTGACGCGCCGCTGACGCCGATCGGGGAATTGACGAAGACAACGATGTCGAGACCGTCGGGCAGGAACACGGCGACGCTTTGCTCGGTGCGCTGAATGCCGTCGCGCCACAAGCCGTTCTTGTCATAGAGCTTGCCGGCGCTGGTGTTGATGATACGGTCGACGCCAAAGCGTGCATCGAGCGCGTCCTGCGCTTTCGACGGGGGCACGATCGTGCCTGCGCGACGGAAGGCGTGCATGACCCGCAGCACTTCATTGATGGACATGTGCCACGCGGCGCCGCCCGCCATGCTCGTGAGGTCGCCGGAGTTCCAGCCGTTGCCCAACGCCGGGAACGGGTAGGCGCGGGCGGGCGAGGCGGGTTTGTCGAGCTTCGGCCCGCTGACGCCGGCCGGCGCGAACACTTTCTGGTTCACATACTGCGCATAGGCGCTGGTGGTGATCGCGTCCCAAAGTAGGTCGTTGATGAACGGGAACTGCGCGTTCTTGTTGATATTGCCGTTGATGATCGCGATCAGAATCCGGCACAGCCCGAAATTCATGTTCTCATAGTCAGACGAGCCGATGCCCGAGACACCTGCCGCGACACGGGCTTTCATGAACGCGAAATCAGAAGACGAGCTGTTCGTCGAGAAGCCCGAGGTATGGGTCAGGAGGTGGCGGAACTTGATGTTCCCGATATTCGGGCCCTTTTGCCAATACGTCGGGAGATAGTTGATGATCTTTGCGTCGTAATCAATGCCGTTCTCTTGCAGCAAACGGACCATCGCAATAGCGGTGACCAGCTTGCTGACGCTCGCCACATGCATGCGACGGTTCATGTTCCAACCGAGCGAGGCGTCGGCGGGCGTTTGCGCCCAGTTCCACTGCAAGGTGTAGATCGTCTGGCCTTTCTGGGTGATGCGCAGCGCGTAACCGGCGACACTGTTCTTGATCGCGGCGTGGAACGCCGACCCGAAGTTGCCCACGTGTAGATACGGCTTGGGCGGCAGCTTGAACGAGGGGTCGAACGGAAGCCGCGTCCCAGGCATCAGCGCGATCTCGCGTTCGATGACCCTGGCTTGAGGGCCCGCGAGCCGCCGGCGAGCGTCCGTGATCAGGGCCCGCACAGGCGCGTCGGGCTCGTCCTCGTCGAGCCCCTCGTCGGAGACGACACCGGTGACGTGCTCCGGCCGTATCTCGTGGTCTTCCAGGGCGGCGAGGTCGATGCTGAGTCCCCGGACATTGGCACGGAGCGCCGTCTGTGTCTCGCTCGACCTGAGGGCGTCGGCTATCGAGAGGTCGCCTGCAACGGCGCGTGCTTCGGGTCGAGGGGACGACGGGTCGGTCGGGACGGATTCGTCTACGCATCCGGCAAGCGTGACGAGCATGGCCGCCAGGCATACCCGGATCCTCCGGAGATTGAGGCTGCCTGGTCCGGACCGAGCTGGCCTTCGTGCGGGCGGCATAGTCATATCCGCGAGGAGGTGCGGCGAAGCAATCATTGTCGGGCTCCTTTGGCAGAAGTTCGAGTGCGAGGTGCCGGCTTCGCGTGTATCTGGAGTCTTCCCAACTCGGCACACTCAAACGGGCATTCTTTCCAGGAAGCCCGTCAATTGCAGATGCGCAGAAGAAGCGAGACACCGGACAACACGATCGACAACAGGACGATTCGGTGCGCGTCAGGCCCGGCGTGCCGTCAACCGCATGATCATGCGCTACCGAGGTTCGGCGGATCGGGGCATAGTCCTTCGGCGCGGCCGGCCGAAAGAGTCGACCGCCGCGGCCCGGCCACCTGATTCGCCGGCTTAGGGCCCGTCACGAAATAATTGCTACATTCGGCCGGCTGCGAAGCCCGCTGGCTGCGTTGCGCTCCCTGCGGCGTACCTCTGGGTACGCCTCAGTCGCGCGCCTTGCCAGCGAGCTTCTCGCTCGGCCTCGGTGTGACTCACTTATTTCGTGACGAGCCCTAAGCATCCCGAGCCCCGGAGCCGACTGAAGTTCACCTGAACGGTTCGGGAGCGGCGGCTTACGAACAGGATCGGAGACCTTCCCCACGGTGCCCACACGCCGCCGCCTCGACTCGGATCGCGCCTCGCCCACGCACTACGCGTGGATCTCGATTCTCGCCGCCACCAGCACGATACTCCTCAAGGGCGGCGCGTTTGCGCTCACCGGTTCGGTCGGCCTATTCGCCGATGCGCTCGAGTCCTTCGCGAACCTGGCCGCCGCGGTCGTCGCCTTGCTCGCGATCGCGGCCGCATTGCGACCCGCCGATGAAGAGCACGCCTACGGCCACACGAAGGCCGAATATTTCGCCAGCGGTTTCGAGGGCGCGCTCGTGCTCGCCGCGGCCGTCGTCATCCTGATCCTGGCCGTGCCGCGGCTCTTCGATCCGCGACCGATCGAGGAGGTCGGGATTGGACTCGTGATCATGGTGGGCGCTTCGGTGATCAACCTGAGCGTGGCGCGCGTGCTGCTACGCGCCGCTCAGCGGCTCGGCTCGATCGCGCTCGATGCCGACGCCCGCCACCTGCTGACCGACGTCTGGACGACCGCGGGCGTGATCATCGGCGTCGGCGCTGCCGCGCTGACCGGCTGGGCACGCGTGGACGCCATCATCGCCATCGCCGTCGCGCTGCATGTCACACGCACGGGCGCGAGCCTCGTGCACCGCTCGGCGATGGGACTATTGGACACCGCGCTCCCGGACGCGAGCCGCAGCGCGATCCACGATGTGCTCGTCGCGTACGAGGCCGAGGGCGTGAGTTATCACGCGCTGCGCACTCGGCAGGCGGCCTCACGCAGGTTCATCTCGTTCCACGTTCTCGTGCCCGGCGAGTGGAGCGTCCAGCGCGGCCACGACCTGGTCGAGCGCATCGAGGCGGAGATCCGGGCCGTCGTGCCGAACAGCACGGTCT
>JBOHRM010000230.1:0-3877 GCA_050732715.1 Longimicrobiales bacterium | reverse complement strand
AGGCAGGTCTCAGCACGCGCGAGCTCCTGAAGGCGACGGTGAAGTTCGCGCATGGCACCACCCAGACCTCCAATGTCCTCTTCACGTGGTCGGGCGCGCGGACGGCGCTCATCACGACCCGAGGCTTCGGCGACGAACTGCTCATGATGCGCGCGCGCGGCCGTGTCGCCGGGACCGGGCTCGCGGAACGGCGACACTTCCGCCAGACCGAGAAGCCGCCGCAGCTCGTGAGCCGCGCCTTCATCGAAGAGGTGAACGAGCGCGTCGATCATCACGGCCGCGCGCTCGTGCCGCTCACGGAGGGGGAGGTACACCGCGCGATCGACGCGGTGCTCGCACAGGGCGTCGAGGCCATCGCGGTCTCGCTGCTATGGTCTCCGGCGAACCCGGCACACGAGCAGCTCATCGGCCGTCTCCTGCGGGAGCGCGCTCCGGAGGTCTACGTGCGGCTGTCGCACGAGATCGCGCCCGTGCTCGGCGAGTACGAGCGCACAGCCACGACCGTGGTGGACGCGTATGTCGGCCCGACCGTTCGCCACTATCTGGCTGCGCTCGGCCAGCGGCTGCGCGATGAGGGACTGACCCGCCCTCTCCTCATCTTGCAGACCAGCGGCGGCGTAGCGCACCCGGACTCGACCGTTCCGGTCAATACGGTCGAGTCCGGACCCGCGGCGGGCATGGTGGCCTCACGGATGCTCGCGGGCGCGGCAGGGTACGACAACGTCATCGCCACGGACGTAGGCGGAACGACCTTCAAGGTCGGGCTGATCGTCGGCGGACGCTGGTCGTTCGCCCCGGAGACGGTCGTGAACCAGTACGCGCTCCTAATCCCCGCCATCGACCTCGTTTCTGTCGGCGCCGGAGGGGGAAGCATCGCGTGGGTGGATGACACGCGTCTGCGCATCGGCCCGAAGAGCGCAGGCGCGGATCCGGGTCCGGCGTGCTACGGCTGGGGAGGGACGGAGCCGACCGTCACCGACGCGGACCTCGTACTGGGCTTTATCGACCCTAAGCGTTTCCTTGGCGGGCGGCAGCCTCTCGATTCCGAGCTGGCACGCCAGGCCATCAAGGCGCGGATCGCAGATCGCCTCTTCGGCGGAGACGTCGTCCGAGCGGCGAGCGGCATCCGGCGCGTCGTCGACGCACAGATGGGCGACCTGGTGCGGAAGGTCAGCATCGAACGGGGCCACGACCCCCGGCACTTCGTCCTGATGGCATACGGCGGCGCCGGGCCGCTTCACGCCGTCGGATATTCGCGTCACATCGGCGTCCGCGCGATCGTCATTCCCACCGCCGCCACGGTTTACTCAGCGTTCGGTGCCGCGGCGTGCGACATCCAGAACACGAGCATCCGCTCGGTCCAGGCTGCGTTCCCGGGAGCGCTCGACCGAATGCTGGAGGGCTACGAGGTGATGGAGCGCGAGGCGCGGACCCTCCTTGACCGTCAGGGCGTCCCGCGAGAGACCGCGGAGATGCACCGTTGGGCGGACATCCGCTACGCACGCCAGCTGCACGACGTCCGCGTCCTGTTCCCGGCCGGCGCGGATCTCACCGAGACGAGCGTGCGCGGCGCATTCGTCGACCGCTATCGGCTCCTCTACGGATTGGCGTCGCTGCTGCGGGACGCGCCATTGCGCGTGCTTCGCATCGGCCTCGACGCCATCGGTATCGTTACGAAGCCGGAGATGCTCGCGCGGGATGGTGGGGCGGGCAATTCCGTAGGCGCAGGCCGCTCGCCACGCCCGATCTATTGGCCGGAGACCGAAGCGTTCGTCGAGTCTCGCGTGTGGGACGGGGAACTGCTCCGCCCTGGCGACAAGCTCGAAGGTCCAGGCGTGGTGGAGTTCTCCGGGACGACGATCGCCCTCCCACCCGGCTCGAATGCCGAGATCGACCGATTCGCCAGCGTCGTCATTCAGCCGCCGGACGTGACCATATGACCAGCCCCACGAGGCTCGACCCCGTAACGTTCGAGGTCATCCTGCACCGTCTCTTCGACATCGCGGAGGAGATGGGGATCAAGTACATGCGTACGTCCGGCTCCCCGATCCTTGTGGGCGGCTACGACGCGAGCACCGGCATCACGCTCGCGAACGGCGAGCTTGTCGCGACCGGGCCGTACATCAGCACCCAGGCCAACGTGCTCCCGCGCATCATCGATGCGGTGCGGACGCGGTGCGCCGCGAATCCCGGCATCGAGCCGGGCGACATGTTCATTTGCAACGATCCGTATCTAGGCGCAACCCACCTTCCCGACGTCGCCACGGTCGCGCCGGTCTTTCACGACGGCGTGCTCGTCGCGTGGGTCGGTGCATCCGGCCACTGGCCGGACATCGGGGGTCCCGAACCGGGCAGCATCAACATGAACGCCAGAACCATCTACGAGGAGGGTCTCCGCCTCCCACCGACGAAGATCGTCGAGGCAGGACGCATCCGCGAGGACATCGTTGGCCTCGTGATGAATCAGGTCCGCGATCCACTGGTAGAGCTCGATCTCAGGGGACAGGTCGTCGCCAACCTCACTGGGACGGAACGCATGGCGGAAGTCTTCGCCACCCACGGTGCCGACACCGCTCTGGCCGCGATGACCGGGGCCATCGCCTTCGTCGAGCGCCGTGTGCGTGCTCGGCTCCGGAGGCTCCCGGACGGCGTTTGGCGCGAGGTCCAATACATCGACCATGACGGACACGGACGACGCATCCTACCGCTGGTCTGCACCGCGACGAAGCGCGGTGAGCGACTGCGTCTGGACTTCGCCGGCACACATCCTCAGGCGGCCGGCTACGTGAACTGCTCCGAAGCCGGGCTTCGCGCGGCGGCCATCGCCGCCATGTACATCCTCCTCGCGTACGACCTCCCCTGGAACGACGGGGTCGCTCGCTGCATGGAGCTGACGGTGCCGCCCGGAACGGTCCTATCGGCGGTCGAACCGGCACCCGTCTCGATGTCGACGATGTCAAGCATCATCCTCTCGCTCGGCGTCGTGTTTTCTGCCCTGAGCAAGATGCTCGGGACGAGCACCGCCTACCGCGACGAGGCGATGGCGAACTGGTGCGCCACATCGGTCGCTCCCGGCATCATGGGACGGAACGAGAGCGGCTTCTTCACCTATCTCAGCGAGACAAGCCACTTCGGCGCAGGCTGCGGCGCGCGCACGTACGCCGACGGTGTGGACACGGGAGGCATCATCATTAACACCACCGCGAGCATGCCGAGCATCGAAACGACGGAGGCGGAGTTTCCGGTCCTGTTCCTGTCTAGGAGTCAGATCATCGACTCCGGGGGCCCCGGTCGCTTTCGCGGTGGCCTGGCCGGAGGGCTGGCACTGACTCCCTACGACGCCAGTGGACCGTTGGAGTCCTCGTTCTCCGGCTGCGGCGCGGAAGTGCCGAACGCATTCGGGTTGGCGGGCGGGCTACCCGGTGCCGCGGTCCGCTACCTTCGCTTCGAGGGTACGAGCATCCGCCGCCTGCTCCGTGACGGCCAACGACTCCCGGCAGGCATTGGCGAGTTCGACGGAAGGCGCGAGGCGACATTCGTCAATCGCAGCCACGCGCCATTTTCCGAGGACGCGATCGAGTTTCACAGTTGGCAGGGAGGCGGCGGCTATGGCGACCCCATCGAGCGCGAGCCGGAGCGCGTTCTTCGCGACATGCGCGACCGCGTCGTCTCGGCGGACGCGGCGCTCTCTCTCTACGGTGTCGTTCTTGCCGGCGAAACGGTCGATCTCGCCGCGACCGCGGCGGCGCGAGAGGCGCTCCGTGCGGGGCGCCTCGCGCGGGGCCGTCCGGCGGTCGAAGCGCTCGGCCCCGGCGAGCTCCTCGACGGCACCGAGTGGATCGACGAGACCATCGCCTCCGGCATCGCTCGCTACGCC
>JBOHRM010000229.1:0-5034 GCA_050732715.1 Longimicrobiales bacterium | reverse complement strand
CCCGATCCAGGGCTTCATCGACCGCAACTTCAACCGTATCGCCTGGGCCTTCGGCATCCTGCTCGTGGCGGGGTTCGCGTTCCTTCGGTTCTTGCGGTAGCCGGGACGGCGGACCAGATCAGATCCGCGAAAATGGCGCAAGGACAGATCACCCTGTTCCTGTGCGGCGATGTGATGACGGGGCGCGGCGTGGATCACGTGTTCCGCGACTCGTGTCCGCCTCACCTCCACGAGCCGGTCATGCGATCGGCGGCCGATTATGTCGAGCTGGCGGAGCGCGCGAACGGCCCGATCCCGCGGCCGGTCGCGCCCGCGTACGTCTGGGGCGACGCGCTCGACGTGCTCGATCGACGGCGGCCCGACGCGCGGATCATCAACCTCGAGACGAGCGTGACCACGTGCGAGGACGCCGACCCGAAGGGGATCAACTACCGCATGCATCCGCGCAACGTTGCCGTCTTGACGGCGGCGCGGATCGACTGCTGCGTTCTCGCGAACAATCACGTGCTCGACTGGGGCGCCGGCGGCCTGCTCGAAACGCTCGACACGCTCGGTCGGGCCGGCATCGCCGTCGCGGGTGCGGGCCGCGATTCCGAGCGGGCGCGCGCGCCGGCCGTCATCGACATCGGCCGCGGCGGCAGGGTGCTCGTCCTCGCGCTCGGCGCCATGGACAGCGGCATCCCCGCGCAGTGGGCCGCACACGCCACCCGTCCCGGCGTCCACCTGCTTCCCGATTTCTCGGAGCGCCGCGTCGCAGAGATCGGCCGAACGATCGGCGAGCACAAACGGCCCGGCGATATCGTCGTCGCCTCGATCCACTGGGGCGGCAACTGGGGATTCGATATCCCGGTCACGCACCGGCGCTTCGCGCACGCGCTCGTCGACCGAGCGAGCGCCGACGTCGTCCACGGCCATTCGTCGCACCACCCGAAGGCGATCGAGGTGTATCGTGGCCGGCCGATCCTCTATGGGTGTGGCGATTTCCTCGACGACTACGAGGGGATCGGAGGCTACGACGAGTTTCGCAGCGATCTCGTGCTCATGCATCTCCCGACGCTCGATGCCGCGACCGGTGCGCTGGTCCGCTTCGAGATGGTCCCGTTCGCGTTGCGCAACTTTCGGCTGAATCGGGCAGACGCCGTCGGCCTCGCCTGGCTTCACGATACGCTCGGACGCGAGTGCGGCCGGTTCGGTCACGCCGTCGAGCAGCGCGACGATCGGCTCGCGCTCGAATGGCGGTAAACGCCGCCCCGTGTTAGCCTTGGACACGGCCAACCCGGCCGTCGTTATCGTCCTCGATCGGCTCGGGAGCACGACGATGAAGATCCTGCGACATCGGCTGCACCACGACGACGGCACACCCTACGAGTGGCGGCCCAGCCCGAACCGCGGCGGCCGCTCGAGCCCGAATACCTCGTGATGCACCGTCAGAACCTCGGTGACGGTCCACTAGCCGTGCAACCCACGGAGTCGCTCCCATAGCTTTGCGCCGTCGCTCTTGCGGCCATGGAACGAGACCGGAACCAGGTTCGCCAGGCCGACGACCACCGAACCGACCCCGATCACCGCGATCTGCCTCGTAAGGAGGATCTCGCCGAGGTCGACGGTCGCAACCGCTGCGCCCGACAGCCACGCGAGACCGGCGAGCGTCACCACCGAGCCCGCGGCGAGACTCGTAACGGGTCCGAGCACGAGCAACAGCACCGTGCGCCCCTTCGATTCCTGCGCCCTGCCCGGCAACATGAGCACCCGTCCACCGTAGTGCCGCAGCCGGCGATTCAATCCCACGCGCAGCCGGTCACCGCGTCGCTCGACCGTGACGAGCCCGACAATGAGCTCGCGAAACCGATAGCCCGCCAGCCAGCCACCCAACACGTGGCCCAACTCGTGGATCAACAGAACGACGTGCGCCGCGATGATGACGATGATGCCGACCGCGGCCCATTCCGCTGCGCTGAGCGGCGGCCCGATCAGCTCGATCCGCAACTCTGCAAGCAGATACATGCCCACATACGCAATCGCTCCAAAACACGCCAGCGCCCCCACCCTGAACGGCATCTCCGGCCAGAACCCTGAGCTTACGCGAACCTTTGGATCGATAGCCTCGGCATGCGGCGTCCGGCGCGAGGGATGACTCGATAGCGAGCATCCTGATCGGCCGGCAGCGACACGCCGGCCTCCAGCATTTCCTTGTTGACAACGATCGTCGCAAACTGCACGTAGGGCGGATAGTCGATGAGGTAGAGCGGCGCGTTGCCCGGGGCAATGCGGACGAAGATGACCGCACGATCCGTTTGCGCGCCATCGTAGAAGCCCAGCCGACGATACTGCCGCTCGACCAAGTACGCGCCGTTCGCGGCCGGCTCTTCCGTCTCGGCCTCGAGCCTCATTCCCGATGCCGACGCCACGAGCTTTGTGGCATCAGTTCGAGTCAGCACCAACTCGAACGGTCGCCGCTTCTGTTCGATGTGCAGATAGAGGGTCGTCCCGTCATGAGCATACAGATCATCGATGCGCCGGCGCACGACGTTCGACTCGCGTGCGTCGCCCCGGGCGAGCGTGCGTACGGCCGAACCGATCTCGGATTCACCTCGGAGGATGCGGACCACGCCGCGAGTTCGTCGCACGCGAGCCGTACGGCGCACGATCGAGCGGATCACACTCACCCTGTCGTCTCCCGGATCAAGGACGAAGCGCGGTCTCCGAACATCATCTTAACCACGTCCGTCGGTCTCGCCAATTCGCCTCGCTCGATACGCTTGCCGCAGCCGAGCGTTGCCGCCGGAGAGCGGGGCGCAATCGATCCACCGCGAGCAGGAAGGCAAACATCAACACGGTCGAATCGAACGCCAACCGCGCCGCCCGATCTGCAACGCGACGATCGCGACGCGAGTCTCAGAGACCGCTTTCCAGGAGTTCTCGCCAGTAGTCGCCGTAGCGGGTCACGATCCCGTGTTCGTCCACGTCGAGCTCCGCGCGGAAGTCGCCTGTGCCGCTCTCGTAGCGGTATGTGTTTTCGGCGAAGCGCGTGTAGACCTGTTCCGAACGGACGACGTCGAGCTCGGGGAAGCGGAGCCAGGCTACCGTGATGCGGGCATGTTGGCCGACGTCGAGCGCCAGGCGCCGGATCGCCAGGGTGTTCGTGCACGGCGAGAATCCGAGATCCACGTCGGCGGCGCCGTCGAGCTCGTTCGCGCGGACGCCGTCCCGGGTCCACGAGCCCCGCTCATCGACCTCCAGCCGGATCGTTTTGTTCGATCCGCGCGACTCGATCGCCACCGTGCAGCTGCGTGTTTGCCACGCCGCGTCGCATGTCACGGAGTAGTGAATCTCAGTGGGCTCGCTGTCCAACAGCGTCAGCACGGTCCCCTCGAAGCGCTCGAGGTCTGCACCCTCGATGAGCGCGCAACGCTCCATCGACGGGAGCTGCGGAAACTGCCACAGTATCGAACGTACGGGTCGCATCTTCAGCTCGATCCTTCATTTCGGCCGCTCGAGGGCTCCTCCTGCGTACGCTCGACAACGGGCTTCTCGGTGACACGCGAGCGCAGCGTCATCGGGTCGGTGCCTCGTCGACTTCCCAGGCTACGGTTCACCGGGACACACTCTCGCCGGTGCCTGCAATCCTAGCTCATCCTCGTAAGTTCCGTAGATGCACGATTCGGCGAATCGTGTGGGCGAGAAGCCTCCGGGCAGCTGAACCAGGTCGGTGAGGCGTCCGCTCGGATCGAGCACCTCCCAAACACGTCCGCCGAACCCGAGCGCGATCCCCACGCGCAACGCCTCCCGTCCCATCTCCACGATCGGGCGGGACCGCTGGATCCAGTATCGTCCGTCCGGAGCCGCGAAAGCCGCCGCGAACCGAGGTCGGTGCTCGGGAAATCGGACCGAGCTCAGGATATGCTGCCGCTGGGCCGGAGGAAGCTCCCCGATGCCTTTCTCAGCCGCGGAGCCGAGGATGAGGTCCTCGAGATGCCGCAGGTCTTCGGACGAGACCTCGGCCGCTTCTTCGCCGCGACGGACAACCCAGACCGGCTGCTCATTGGCCGGTGCGCGTAGCTCCGTTCGCGCCTGGTCCGAACGTCCGATCACCAGCAGTCCCTCCGCGTTCACGTCCCAGAACGGCGTCGGCGGCAGCAGCTGATTCGGGCCTGGCGCCGCAACCTCGAACACATAAAGCGTGTCCACGGCAGCACGATGCCACCGGAGGATCATGGCGCCGTCGCCCGTCAGCTCGCGATACGCGATTCCGCCAGCGGGATGGGCGCGCCAATCCACGCCGTAGACGAACTCGCCCGCGGCGCCGAGGTCGGCCATTGATGATGTCGCCAGCACATCACCCTCGAGCGAGAACTCAGTGATCCGCTGCAGCTGGACATCCGGCACGATGACGGACGAGTCCGTGACGATCAGCGTGCTGATGCCTCTCGGAGAGAGCTCGCCCGGCCCCTCGCCCGGCCGTCCAAACGTGCGTTCAATCGAGCCCTCCGGTCGGACCACGGTGATGGCGGCGCTCATGTGATCGAGAACGACGACCCGACCGTCGTCCAAGACGTCGACGTCGCCCAATGTCCCGACCTCGAGGTGGGCGAACGACACCCAGCTCGAGTCGATCGCGAGGGAGCGTCGCGGCTCGAGTGGCACGCCAGACAGGTCGACGATGCGGATTCCCGCACTGTCGCGAACCGCACCCAGCCCGTCGGACGTACTCTCGGTGCAGCCCGCCAAGGCGATGAGCACCGGTGCGGCCACCAGCCACGTTGTCATCGCCGAACCAATCCGATCTCTGTTCTTCGGGGCGCCGTGCGCAACGGCACATTCCGGCGCGGAGCGCATTGCCACGATCTATCCTCGCGTCAAGGTGTGTGCGATCCCTTCGAACCCGAACGTCAATCGCGAAGTATGGTTGCGGGATCGGTGAGCCCGGCCTTGAAGGCGGGCACGCAGATCGCCGCAACGAGCACCGCCGCCAGGACCACCCCCGCCGAGGCTAGGGCAGCTACAGGGATCCCCCCAACCCCTGGCGTCCAGAGC
>JBOHRM010000228.1:0-2423 GCA_050732715.1 Longimicrobiales bacterium | reverse complement strand
GCACGACGCTTTGCTCGCGCAGATTCGCCGCGTCGAGGCCGGCGAGTACGGCCGGTACCGCCACGCGGTCCCGAAAGGCGATGCGCTCGAGCCGGCCGCCGGCGCCGGCTCGCCGTACCTCCAGGGGATGGTTCTGCTGATGGACACGCGGACCGGCCTCGTTCGCGCGCTGGTCGGCGGCCGCGATTTCAGCCACTCGTCGTACGACCGCGCGTTCGCGGCACGGCGCCAGCCCGGCTCGGCGTTCAAGCCGATCGTCTACGCGGCGGCGATCCAGCACGGCCTGACCACGAGCACGCGTGTTGCGACCACGCCCGTCGCGCTCGCGGGTACACGCGTGACGTGGCGGCCCGATGACCTCGTCGACGATTCCGTGACCTCGCTCGTCGCCCGCGACGCCCTTGCTCGATCCTCGAACTACGCCGCGGTCCGCGTCGGCATGGGCGTGGGCGAACACCGCGTGATCGGCATGGCGCGCGCGCTAGGCCTGACCACGTCGATCCCGGCGTACCCGTCGATCTTCCTCGGGTCGGCAGAGGTCGCACCGGCTGAGTTCGTGAGCGCGTACGCGACGCTCGCGAACGGCGGCAATCGTGTCCGGCCGACGCTCATCGAGCGCGTCGAGGACACACGCGGCAACGTCCTGTGGCGCGCAGATCGGCCGGCCGAACGCGCCGTCGACGAAGGTGTCGCGTTCCTCACCGTCAACATGATGCAGGACGTCATCGACAACGGCACCGGCAGTGCCGTCCGCCGCGCCGGCTTCTGGCACACGGCCGCCGGCAAGACGGGCACGACCAACGACGCTCGCGACGTCTGGTTCCTCGGCGTCACGCCGGACCTCGCCGCGGGCGTGTGGCTCGGCTTCGACCAGCCCAAGACGATCCTCTCGAACGCGACCGGCGGGTCGCTCGCCGCGCCCGTTTGGACCGAGGTCATGAAGGCGGCCTATGCCGATCGCCCGGCACCCCCGCCCTGGACCCCACCACCGGGCGTCGTCACCGCCGCCGTCGACACGGAGACCGGAAAGCTGGCCGAACCGGATTGTCCGCGCGAGCACGTGCGCATCGAATACTTCCTCCCGGGGACGCAGCCGCTCGAGTACTGCCCGCTGCACGGCGGCGGCTCGGTTCTCAAGCGGCTCTTGCGCGGCCTCCAGCGCGTCTTCTAAACGAACGGTTGCGGGTTGCGAGTTGGCCCCGCCGCCACCCGAATTCAGCGATTGGTGGGTGCTGCCATGAGGCGCCTGCCTGGGAAGGAGGGGAAGGATCGGGGGACTGGCGTCTGGCCGCGCTAAATGCTAACCTATGGGTCCGTGCACGGTGTGGTAGCCGTACGCACTGCACACCCTGCCGCACGGGAACCCCGGCAATGCTGCCGCGAATTCGCTGAACGGTTACGTGGCCTGCGGCCGTGCGTCTCGGATGTCGTAGCCTGGAACAGCGTCCGCGTCGCATCGTGGGGGCGCCGGCGGCGCCCGCCGCAGACGATCATACGCGAGGCTCGCAATGCGTCGGCCGAGCATCCTCGACGTGGTCCAGGCGGTCACGGTGGTCGCCCCCTCCCAGCCGGAGGTTCGTGCGTGGTGGTACGCGCCTCCAACCCGGTTCCATCTGCTCGGTGCCCGGTCAGACGATAGCACCCACATCATCGAGGTCGTCATCGAGCCGCAGCCCACGCTGCGCACTCGCGTCGACGTCATAGCGGCGGACCTCTCGGCCCGTCTCGGCGGCACGCCAGTGGCGGTGCGCGAGCATCGCGGCGCCGGCGAGCAGCAGCGGCTGTTCCGCGTGCTCCGGACGCAACCGGCTGAAACGGCGGATGGTGCCGTCTCGGGTCGAACTTCCGCGGGGCCACGCGCGTGAGACGGCTGCGCACCAGCGCTCGCGCCCACGCGCGCCGACGGTGGGGTGGGGAACAATGATATCGTTCTACATGGATTCGGTGTTCGCGCAGGGCGGCACGCCGGACGTGCGTCCGCTACACACCATCCCGCCCACGATCGCGCAGCTCTATCTGCTGGCAATGCGTGAGCACGAGCGCGAGGCCGCGATCCATTATCGCGACAGCCCGTCCAGCGCGTGGCAACGCATGCCCGACTGGCGGCTCGACCGCTGGACGATCCGCTTGGGGCTCTATCTCGAGGAGCGGACCGGCCTCGAGCCGGGTGATCACGTCGCGGTGCTCTCCGAGCTGCGTCCGGAGTGGGTCGTGAGCGATCTTGCCGCGCTGGCGAGCGGTGCTGTCGTTGTCGGCATTGATCCCGCATTGCCGGACGGCCGGGTCCAGCGCGCACTCGAGGACGCACGGCCCCGCGTGCTGCTCGGTTCGGCCGAACAGCTCGCCCGCCTCGAGGTGGACGGGCGCCCGGCCGTGGCGGCCGAGCACATCATTTCTTTCGATACGCACGCCGCGGCCAGCGC
>JBOHRM010000227.1:0-3503 GCA_050732715.1 Longimicrobiales bacterium | reverse complement strand
CGCTGGCCCAGCGTATCGTGCGTGCCAAGGCGAAGATCCGCGACGCGCGCATTCCCTATCGGGTGCCAGAGTTGGCCGATCTGCCGGATCGATTGGACAGTGTGCTGCGCGTGGTTTACCTCGTCTTCAACGAGGGTTACTCGGCGTCCGCGGGCAGCACGCTGACGCGGCCCGACTTGTCTGGCGAGGCGATTCGGCTGGGCCGTCTGCTGAACGAGCTGCTCCCGGAGCCGGAGGCGATGGGGTTGCTGGCGCTGATGCTGCTCCACGAGTCGCGGCGCGCCGCGCGCACCACGGCCGAGGGGGAGGTCATCTTGCTGGATGACCAGGATCGCTCGCTGTGGGACCGGGATCAGATCGCCGAGGGCACCGCGCTCGTCGAACGGGCACTGTCATCACGGCGGTTCGGGCCGTACTCGTTGCAAGCCGCGATCGCCGCGGTCCACGCCGAAGCGCCGAGCGTCGAGTCGACCGACTGGGAGCAGATCGTTGGACTGTACGACGTCCTGCTCCGCGCGGAACCTTCCCCCGTGATCGAGCTCAATCGCGCGGTCGCGGTCGCCATGCGGGATGGCCCGGATGCCGGGCTCTCACTCATCGATGACCTGCTCGCGCGCGGTGACCTCGACGCCTATCACCTCGCGCACGCCGCCCGCGCCGACCTTTGCCGCCAGCTCGGCAGGACCGCCGAGGCGCGGGCCTCTTATGAACGCGCGCTCGATCTCACGCGCCAGGAACCCGCGCGGCGCTTCCTCGAGAGACGGCTGGAAGAGCTGGGACAATAGCGCTGAAGGCGATACGGCCGTACTCGCCGGGCCGCGCTCTCGCCGCGATCCGGGTGGGCCGCGTCGATGCCCGCGAGCCGCCGCGACCGGTCAACTCGCGAGATGCGCGTCGAACCCGGCGTCCTGCGCGATCTCGATCAGGCTGGCGGGCGTGATCTCATCGTCCTCGAAATCGATGTCGATACAACGGTCGCCGCGCCGGGCCACGGCGCCATAGACGCCGTCAGCGCCGACGTAGGCCCGCTCGAGGCGGATCTCGTCGTCGGAGTCGCAAAGGTCCGGTAGGTACAGCCTGAGGCTCGGCATGGGGGCCATCACTTCCCGACGAGGACGTAGGCGTCGACCAGGCTCGACAGCCGGTAGTCGCCGGGCACCACCGAGAAGCCGATGCCGGGCCGTAGCGTGAAACGGAGCATGTTGCGCTCGAAGTCCAAGCTCGCGCCGGACCGCAGGGCCAGCCCGGGCGCGGTGGCGCGCTGGTCGCGCAGCACGGGGAGCGCGCGGGTCGCCGCGAACCGGGCGACGTCGGCGGGCACGGCGCGGGCCGCGGTCGCATCGACCAGGATCGAGTAGACCTCGCGCGGGAACTGCTGGTCGAGCAGCGCGGCCAGCGGCGTCACGACGATCGGCAGCGTGCCGCCGGTCCGCACCTCGGCGCGGCCCTTGAGCACGTGCAGCCCGTCCATGAAGAACAGCACGCGCGCGTGAACGTTGCGGTTCAACACACGCTCTCGCACGGTGTCGTGCATGTGAACGTCGCGATGACTGAACGCCGCGACCGTCTGAGACGGCGAGAGCGGCCGCGCGGGCGGCCAGCCGGGCGCGTCAGCCGCGATGATGCGGATGCGACGGTCGGCGCCCAACCGCTGGTTGATCTGCCAAACGCGCCGGTAGAGCTCGAGGTACGCGCTCGACGTGCCCTCCGCGTCGTGCAACGTACGCGGATTCGTGAGCAGGATCGACGCGTCCTCCGGGTTCGATTCGAGATAGCGATCGACCCACGGCTGCATCTCGATGTCGACATCGAGCACCAGCGCATCGAGCGTATACACCTTGACCAGCGTGTCGACCACTTCGGCCGCGAGCCGCTTCGGCGCGGCCGCGCCGGGCACATCGCCGAGGAACAACAGCCGGTGCCGCCGTCCGGCTTCCACGATCAGGTCGAGCGGGCCGACGCCCTCGGCCTCCGCGTACTCGAGCAGCTCGCCAACGCCCTGACGGCCGTGAAGTTCCAGAACCGCCGCGACGAGAAGGATGCCCGCGAGCACGGCGAGCGCGAACCGCGTCGTGGTCACCGAGCCGCGCACCCGGGTACGCGGCACGTAGCGCTGCCGGACCCGCTGCTGCCGGACTCGATCGAATGGATTCAACATGGGAAACCCGGTACCGTCCTCCGGTCTCGATCCGGCTCGCACACCGCACGTGAGACCCGCCTTCCTCGTACCCCGGCCACCCACCCCGCCGTTTCGCCGGGCCCCGGCCCGCCCGCTCGAGAACCCAGAAAGACGCATAGGTCGCGCCAGTTGAACGGACGGCGAAAATTGACTAAATTGGAGTTTCCATTCTCACTAATATCCTGGAGGGCCGATGGACGATGCGGTGGCGACGGATGCCAAACGTTTGCTCCTGAGGTACGGCGCTCCGATCGCGGTCGTAGACAAGCTAACCGACGAAGAGCGCATACGTTACGCCCGTTCGATGATCCGCACTGCTGTGCCGGATCGGCCGGAGTTCCTCCGATCTCTGCTGGCCGGTGACGGACGAATGCGGGCTCGCGCAAAGCCGCGTCCCAGAGCGCGTTCCGCGAAGAAATGACAAAACCGCCCCCGGCTGGCCCGGGGGCGGTTCTCGTTCCGGGCCCCGGGGTAGCGCCCGGCCACGCCGGCCCGTCACGCTCATTGCGGGCGGTCGCTCACCAGAAAAAGCTCACGGTCCGCTCATGGTCGAGGACGAGCTGGACCGGCGCGACGATCCGACCGTGGAACGGGCGCGTGTCCAGCCGGGCCAGGGCCCCGTCGACCTCGACGGCGCGAAACGTAGAGACCGGCAGCGCCGGCTCGAACGCGAGCCGCACGGGCACGGCGCCGGCAACCTGCTCGAACGTGAACGTCCGGCGATCGCCGTTGGTGGCGAGGTCCATCGCGACGACTGTGTCACCGAGCGAGAAGCGAGCGCCGCGCAGGCTGGTCCATTCCGCGGGCAGGCACGGCCGAAGCGCCAGTCGTTGCCTCGGCGCATCGGGCTGGGCGCCGATGACGCCGTGGACGAGGCCCGCGAGGCTGAGCGCGGCGTGGTACCCGCCGCCGCTTTCAGTTGCGCCTGTGGCGGATCCGACGCACTGGCGTAGCCATTCGGCGACCCGGTCAGGCGTCGCTGTGCCGCCGAGCACGAGTGCAACGGACGCGTTGATCTCGGAGCCGGCCGCGGCGGCCTCGGTGCGAGACGGGCTCGGCGAGAGCGTCGCCAACTCCGCCGGCCGGCCGATATCCTGCGCCGCGGCGGCGAGCTCGCGCAAAGCCGCCGCACGGATCGCCGCACTCGACGGATCGGCGTTCGAATGGCGCCCGCCCGTCGACGCTGCGCGTCCGATCCGTGGCCATTCGTCGAACAGGAAACCGTGGTCACCGGTCCACGCGAAGCACCGCGCGGCGAGCAGCAGGTAGAGCGCCGTCGGGTCGGCCGGCGGCTCCGAGGAGCGGGTATCGCTCGGGCCTGCCT
>JBOHRM010000226.1:0-4155 GCA_050732715.1 Longimicrobiales bacterium | reverse complement strand
ACCCACGCTGGTCCATCAGCAGGGGATTCTCACCCAGCCGGCCCGGTCCGATCAATCCGTTGGGATACCGTGACACGATCGTGGGATTCGCCTGCAGGATGTTGATGAAGTTGATTTCGGTGCCGATCGGTGAATAGTCTCGCTGATTGAGAATGGCCGACACGTTCGCGCCGATGCTCAGATCCTCCGTCACGTCTGCGTCGATTCGGGTTCGAAGATTGTACTGCCGGTAGTGAGTGGGATCACTTCGCAGATTGCCCTGCTGATCCGTCAACCCGAACGAGAGGAGATAGCGGATGTTCTGCGTCCCACCCGCAGCCTGCAGATTCGCCCTTCGCTGAACCGAATGAGGCTTCAACACGTCTCGGACCCAGTCGGTATTCGGGTACAACACGGGGTCGGAGCCATCGCGGTATCGTTGGATGGCATCGTCCGAATAGAACGGCGTATGGGTTTCCGGCCGGCCTTGACGGTACCACTCGGCTTCGTTGAACGCTTCGGCAAACGTCGCCGCATCCAGCATGTCCGGAATCTGGGTAGGACTCGCGAAGGTAGTGTTGTAGGAGAGCTCGAACCTGGGACTACCCGCGACGCCCTGCCTCGTGGTTACCAGGATCACGCCGTTCGCGGCACGCGCTCCGTATATCGCGGCCGAGGCATCCTTCAGGACTGTCACGCTTTCAATGTCATCCGGATTGAGCCGCTCGATCAGGCTGCGTTCCACGCCATCGATGATGATGAGCGGGGCGTTGTTTCCGAACGTTCCGGTTCCGCGCACCAGAATGTTGAGGTTCTCCCTCCCGGGTTCTCCGGTGCGCTGGTTGACGACCAATCCCGGAAGCCGTCCCGCCAGGGAACCACCGACGTTCGGTGACGGACTCGTGGCGATATCATCACCGGAGACCCTGGCTATGGAGCCCGTCAACGTCTCTCTCTGTTGTGTACCGTAGCCTACCGCGACGATCGCCTCGAGGTCGATTGGCGCGACGTCGAGGGTGAAATCGGCGGTCGCCGTCTCATCCGCTCGGACCGCTACGGCCTGCTCCGCCGGTGCGTAGCCCAGTGCGCTGACCCGCACCTGCACATCGCCCGCGAGCACACCGGTGATCTGGTAGACCCCTCGCGCGTTCGTCACGGCGTCGAGATCGGTGCCTTCGACCGTCACCTGCACGCGGCCCAACGGTTCACCGGCTTGATCGGTGATCCGTCCCGAGATCGTCCCTCGCTCTTGCGCCCGAACGCCAGCCACCGGCAGCGCCAGCAGCACGAGGCATGAGAGTATCGCGCTACGCATCGGTGATCCTCCGGTTTGTTGGTGACACCACGCTGCTATGTCCGGGGCAGCGGGACCGCGCGGGGCCGCCCGGGAAACGGAACGGCAGAGATCGGGATGCCGATCACGGCAACCGTCCAATGGCGAGGTCCGCGTACTCGGCGGTGAACGGACAGCCGTTTGAAACGGCATCGAGGTCGGCACGGCCGTCGGCGTGGGTTCCGTGCCATCGAGGTCGAGCCGGTTCGACGTCGCGTTCGATGTCGTGGATGAGAACGAAAGGGGGGTGCCGGTGAGGCTGTCGCGGCCGGGAACATCGAGGTCGATCCGCTGTCGAACCGGCTGCGCCGCTCGCTGGATCACGGCCAGGCAGCGCGTCCCGGCCTGGACCGCCTCGGCGCTGTGCGCAACCGGCCGCGCGGCGAAGCGAAACTGTCGCGCGCGCGGGCCACCCGTGACGGTGCCAATGGTGCGCGCGGTCGGTCGCGACCGGGCACCGGATGGAGCCACGATCGCCGGTAACAGCACCCAGGCAGCTCGTTTCATCGCCCTTCCGACGCGTAGAGGTGGCGTCTCGGCCGAACGGCCTTTCCTCCCGCCGTTCAACCAGCTGCTCCCGCCGTATCTATTCGGACCGGCCGGCCAGGACCTGCCTGACCCGGTGACCATCGATTCCCGGCTCGCTGTCGGTGCCGTTGTTACCGGTATCATATGCCGGTAATCATAGAACGCGCAAGGGCCGCGCTGCTTGACAGGTTCAGTCGGACGCGCCGTGCCCGTCGCGCCGGGGGCGGCCTCGCCTGCTCGCGGCCGCCCGGGGGCGTAAGCTCTTGTTGGCGTGGACCGTCCGCCATGGCGAAGTTGCGCGCGCTGGGTCCCGTCGGGGGTGGCGCTGGCGCGGCTTGACGCCATGTCCGGGGCGTCATATGCTCAGCCGCTTGATATCGTTAACATCGTGCGGTGGGACCGTCGCGACGGGAGTCGGCGAGACTGGCGGGCGGGCGCGCGGCGCGGGATTGCCTCGGCCCGAGCCGGGCGGAAGGCCGGGCCATTCTAGCATGGTGGTAGGGGATTGCGTTTCTCGAGGCTAGGCAAGACTTCGCTGCAGGTGTCTGCGCTCGGATTCGGTGCGGCGACGCTGGGCGAGGAGTATGGCGCGATCGATCCGGTCGAGGCGCGCCACGCGGTCGACGCCGCGATCGACCACGGCGTCAACCTTTTCGATGTTGCGCCGTACTACGGGCGCACGCTGGCGGAAGAGCGGCTGGGTCGCTTCCTGCAAGGCAAACGGCATAAGGTGGTCTTGGCCACGAAGGTGGGGCGCTACGACCGGGACGCGCCGGACGGCTTCGACTTCTCGGCTGCGCGGGTCATCCGGTCCGTCGAGGAGAGTCTCCGGCGGCTGGGCACGGATGTGGTCGATCTCCTGCTCGCGCACGACATCGAGTTCGCGCCGAGCCGGGTGGTCATGGAGGAGACGCTGCCGGCGATGCGAGCGCTGCAGCGAAAGGGCGAGGTTCGCTTCATCGGCGTAACGGGCTATCCGCTCGACGTGCTCCGCGCGGTGGTGGTCGAGGGCGACGTCGACGTCGTGCTGTCGTACTGTCACTACAACCTCCTCAGCACCAGGCTGGAGCGCGAGCTCGCGCCGGTGGTGCGCGAGCGAGGCGTCGGCCTGATCAACGCGTCGCCGTTGCACATGGGCGTGCTCACGGCGGCGGGTCCGCCTCCGTGGCATCCGGCGCCTGGCACGGTACTCGGCGCGGCCCGCGAGGCAGCGGCGTGGTGCGCCGCGAACGGCGTAGACATCGCGGACGTTGCGCTGCGTTTCGCGCTCGCCAACGCGCCAGTCGCTTCGACGCTGGTCGGCATGCGGACCCGAGCCGAGGTTCGCGCGAGCGTTCGGGCGCTCGACGGCGCACCGGACGCTCGCGCCCTGGCCGCCGTAGAGGCGTTGCTGCGGCCGGCGCAGGACCTCGATTGGCCGTCGGGCCTGGCCGGGACCGATGGCCGGCCGGGCGTCCCGACCCAGCCCATGGCCGGGCCTTGAAGGCGTTGCTCATCGATCGACCCGGGCGTGCGCGGGTGGGCGCCGTCGCCGAGCCGGAGCCTGCCTCGGATGAGGTATTGCTCCGAGTCCGCGCCGTCGGGCTGTGCGGCTCCGACCTGAACACGTTTCGAGGGCTGAACCCGCTGGTCTCGTACCCGCGCGTTCCTGGCCACGAGGTCGCGGCTACGGTCGAGCGGGTCGGCCGTGCCGTGCCGGCGGATCGATTCCCGGCGGGACTGAACGTGACCGTGGTGCCGTACACTCATGCGGCGGCTGTGCGGCATGCCGGGCGGGCCGGGCCAACGCGTGCCGTGACAATCAGACGCTGGGCGTTCAGCGCGATGGCGCGATCACGGAACGGGTCGCGGTGCCGTGGCGGAAGGTGTTGAGCGCCGACGGCCTGTCCCTGCGCGCGCTCGCGCTCGTCGAGCCGCTGAGCGTGGGCTTTCACGCGGTGGCGCGGGCGAGGGTGAGGGTCGGCGACACGGTCGCGGTGATTGGCTGCGGCGCCGTCGGCATCGGCGCGGTCGCGGGTGCGGCGCGCCAGCGGGCGACCGTGATCGCGGTCGATGTCGACCACAGGAAGCTCGAGCTGGCTCGCCGCGCCGGCGCCGCGCACCTCGTCAACAGCCGGACCGATCGCCTGCGGGATCAGCTGCGGGGCCTGACGAGTGGTGACGGGCCCGATGTTGTCATTGAAGCCGTCGGCACACCGGAGACGTTCGTCGCGGCCGTCGACGAGGTCGCGTTCGCAGGTCGCGTCGTGTACATCGGCTACGCCATGTCGCCCGTCTGCTATGACACCGCGAAGTTCGTGAAGAAGGAGCTGGAC
>JBOHRM010000225.1:0-3136 GCA_050732715.1 Longimicrobiales bacterium | reverse complement strand
GGGTGGACCCGGAGACGGGCGAGATCACGGAGGTCGAGCTCGAGGGTGTGAGCGGCGGGCCTCACCTGTTGGCCGTGCTGGGAAGCGAGCTCTGGTTCACCGCGCGCGAAGCACAGATGTATGGGCGCTACGAGCCGGCGACGGGTCGGTTGAAGATCTATTCCGCGCCGGAACGGTTCCGCCCGTATGGGATCGCCACGGCGAACGGTCGGATCTGGCTTTCGTCCTATGACGGCGGAAGGCTGCTCGAGGTCGATGTCGATTTGGAGCGAGCGAGCGCCCACGAGCTTTCCCGGGACGAAGGCGGCGAGCTCGTGCTCTCTCCGGCGACGCCCGACTCGGCGCTGTCACCGTTGGAGCGACTGCCGTGGATCCACATGGGTGCGCGGCGGATGGCGGCCGGCCCGGACGGTGTGCTCTGGATCAGCGGATTCGGCCGCAGTCGTGTCTACCGCATCGATACCGCGTCGCGTGAGGTGGAAGAATATCCGTCGCTGTTCACGCCGTCTTACCCGTACGGTATCGTCGTGGCGCCGGACGGTCTGGTCTGGTACAACGAGAAAGGGAATGATGTGGTGGTCGCGCTTGATCCGCGAGCGCGGAGGCGAGTCACTTTCCGCATCGGGAGTTCGGGCGCAACCGTTCGACACCTCGCCGTCGATGCCGAGCGCGGCCGCGTCTGGCTGCCGCTCAGCGATGCGGGCCGGCTCGGGCTGATCGAGCTGGGCTCGCGCGACTAGACACCCGCGGCGCGGCGCCCCGCAACCCGCAACGCCGTTTCTTCTTGCTCTCCATGCCGCGGCGTTGCCGCGGCGCCATCGATTGCTGAAACCGGGGTGGCGGGGAACCCGCAACCCGAAACCCGGAACCCGCAACCCGCAACCCGGAACCCGGAACCCGGAACCCGGAACCGTTTCTACTCACCGGTCGTCCTCCGATGCGGCCACGCCTTCCTTACCGAGCAGGTGCCGGTCGAAGAAATCGTCGGTTGCACCGAATGCGTGGAGCCAGCGCGAGTGCAGCAGGAAATCGTGCACTTCATCCGGATAGACGATCAGTTCGTGCGGGATCCCGCGAGCGCGCAGAAGCTGGACCAGCCCCACGGTCTGCGAGAAGTCGACATTGCGGTCATCATCGCCGTGGATGAGCAGCACGGGTGACGTCCAGGTGTCGATGGCGGCGATGGCGGAGGACTGGTAGAGCGTGCTCTCCGGGTCATCGACGTCGCCGTAGAGGTGCACGCCGGCCATGTCGACGCCGGCCTTGAAGAGGTCGGAGTTGCGGGCGAGCCCTTGCGCGGTGAGGATGCCGCCGTACGACAGTCCCCACAAACCGACGCGGTCGGGATCGACATCGGGGCGCGACTGAAGGTAGACGCCCGCCGCGTAGACGTCCTGATACTCGGAGTTGCCGCGACGGCCGTAGTCGGGCCGGTCACGGAAGTCGACGCCGTAGCCGATGCCGCTCCGATAGTTGATCGACAGCGTCACATAGCCCTTGTTCGCGAAGTACTGGTTCATCGCGTAGGCCATGTGATAGAAATGCATGTAGTGGTATCCGAGCAGCATCTGACGGCGCGAGCCGCCGTGGATGAACATGAGCGCGGGCCGCCGCTCGCCTGGGCGGAGGTCGGGCGGGAGGAAGAGCTGCGCATGGACCTCGAGCCCGTCGGGCGCAGTGATGACCACGTTCTCGGGGACGACGTGCCGGTCCAAAGGGAACGCCTCAGGCGGGCTCGTGATGAGCCGGGACGATCCTCCGTCCGCGGGCATGACGGCCACGCTCTGCGGCTGCTTCGGCCCCGCGCTGAGCAGGGCGATGTGCTCGCCGGACGCCAGGACGGCGGGATACGTCTCGATCATCTCGCCCTGCGTGAGCTGGACGGGTTCGCCGCCCGAGACCGGCGCGCTCCAGAGATCGCGCCGATCAACCTCACCCGTGTTCGTCGAGTAGTAGAGGGACCGGCCATCAGCCGAGAACGCGACGTGCTCGGCGATGCCTTCACCCGGCGTCAGCTCGATCGGTTCGCGCTGCGGATCGTCGACCGAGATCGCGAATCGGTGCCGCTCACCGTTGCCCGGCTCGGACTGGAACACCAGGTGATCGCCGGCCCACGTCAGCGCGCGAACGTCGGTGAACCGTTCGTCGCGCGGCCACGTGTGCCAAAGTCGCTGACCTTCACCGGTTTGCGCATCCGCGACCCATATCTCGAGTGTGTGGCCGCCTGCGAAGCCTGCCTGTTCGATGCCATCGGGCAGCGTTGTGTCGGGCTCGAGGCTTCTCTGCCACCAGGGCTGGGGCTGTCGCTCGACGCCGAACGGCTCGCCGGGCCGGCGGATGAATGCGACGCGGCTGCCGTCCGGCGACCACGCGGGGCCGGTGTCACGGTCGACACCCGGGGTCAGGTAGTGAACCGTGTGCGCGTCCGTGTCATAGACGCCGATGAAGCTGTGGTCGTCGCGCGCGCTCACGAAGGCGAGGCGCTTCGAATCGGGAGACCAAACGGGGTCACCGTTCTGGCCGAACGCGGTGAGCAGCGGCCCACCGGTGTCGGGGTCGACCGGCGCGAGTGCGGCGGGGTCGATGGGCGCGCGGTGGACCTGTCCGTCTTTCGTATAGGCGATCCAGCTGCCGTCGGGCGAGAGCACGGGGTCCCACGCCACGGCGACGCGCCACGGATCGCCGCCGCTGGTGTGCACGGCCCACGTCGCACGCTCGGCGCCGTCGGCGTCGCTCGATGGGTTCGCGATCCAGCCGTCATCGTTGGGCCCGTGCCCTCGGATGAAGACGACGACGCGGCCGTCAGACGAGATCTGGATCCCGGACAGGTCGACGCCGTCGTCGGCACGGAAGTCGGTCAGGCGCGCCGGGGCGAATTCGGGCGACGTGGCGGTGTACACGTTACGCATGCCGCGCTCGTACTCGATCCAGGCGATGCGGTCCGCACCGGTCGCGGCCACGAGCTCGAGCGGGAACGCGGGCGAGAGCACGTCCTCGATCGTGAAGCTCTCCTGCGCGGCGGCCGGCGCGGCGACGCACAGTGCAGGCGCAACGCATACCGAGAATGCCAGCCCGAGGATGCGCCTATAGCCGGCGAACGGAGCCCGAAGGCCCCTCACCCCGGCCCTCTCCCCCG
>JBOHRM010000224.1:0-8669 GCA_050732715.1 Longimicrobiales bacterium | reverse complement strand
AGCTTGACGTGATCCTCATTCTCAAGCCCGGCATCACGCGATCGCGCATAGCTGACGATACGCGCCGGATCCGGATCGTCGGCGCGAATACCGATCACGAGCGCATCGCCGGTCACCAGAACCTTGACCGCCGTCTGGCCGGTTGGTGCCGCGCCTTGGACCGGCTCCGTCTGCGTCAATGCAGCAATCGAGTCGGCGAGCGCCCAGACCGGCTCGTCCATGAGCCCGTTCAGCTCGAGCTCGTCGTCCAAGGCGGTCGCATTCAGGACCTGCGGGACCCCGGCCACCGCCTGCGCTCGAACCGATCCAGCGGAAGTCACAGCGCCGAGCACCGCGACGGTAATGCAACGCAGCGACCGTGTGACGGCGCGCGGATTCCGGCTCGTTGGTTTCGCGGTCATGGCCCGAGCGGCGGCACGAGGTTCAGGTTGCCCTCACCGAACAGCGCTCGTATGAACGGCGTGGCCGGGGCATCCGCCAACTGGGCCGGCGTGCCGCCGGCGACGATGCGTCCGCGCTCGAGCACGGCGATGCGTGCGTCGAGGGCAAGAGCCTCGCGTATATCGTGCGTGACGTACAACGCCGCCGCTCCAGTTTCGGCGAGCAACGAGCGAAGCAGGGCGAAGAGGTCCGCTCGGAGCAATGCGTCGAGATTGGTGAGGGGTTCGTCGAGCAATACGACGCGTGGCCGGAGCACCAGAGCGCGCGCGATCGCGACCCGCTGCCGTTCGCCGCCCGAAAGCTCGCCGGGATGGCGACTCGCCTTGCCCGCAAGCCCCACGCGCTCGAGCATGTCGTGGATGCGCTCGCGCCGTTCGGCTCGCGGGACTCGTTTCGCCTCCAGGCCGAAACCCAGGTTGCTCGCCACGGTGAGGTGCGGCCAGAGCGCGAGGTCCTGAAAGACGGCGGCCAGGTCCCGGTCCTCGGGAGGAACCAGAATTCGACCGGGCTCACTGGCGAGCCGGGCGCCGAGCCGAACTACGCCACGATGGGGAGCCGCGAGACCCAGCACGACCCGGACCGCGGTGCTCTTGCCGCTGCCGGACGGTCCGAGGAGGGCGACCGTTTCACGCGGAGCGACCGCTAGCGAGAGCCCGTCGAGCGCGGCGACGCTACCATAGCGAAAACCGACGTTCTCGAGTGCGAGCGCCGGCGTCATGCCGGCCTCGCGGTGCGAGTCTTCATCAAAGTGACTAACGCGCCCAGCAACACCGCCGTCACGGCGATCTGCGTGACCGCGAGCGCCGCGACCACGTTCTCCGGCCCATTGGCTTCCAGGGTGAAGATGCGCACCGTGAGCGGTTCGCCTCCCGGCGGATAGAACAGCACGACCGTATCGAGATCGCGTAGGCAGAACACGAGCGCCAGGAACCAGGCCGCCGCGATGCCGCGCGCGTGCAGGGGAACGACGATGCCGCGCAGCGCCCGGAGCGGACTCGCCCCCACCACGGCCGCGGCGTCCTCGAGCGTGCGCGAGCTCTGCGCCATGGCCGTGGCGATGACCCGTACGCCGATCACCGCATAGCGGGCGACGAGCCCGAATACGAGGATCGCAGTGCCACCGTAGATGACGCGCGTGGCTTCATGGTTCCATGCCGCGATCAAGCCCACGCCCAGCACGGCGGACGGTGTCAGGAATCCCAACATGAGGGCCGCGTCGAGCAGCCGGCCGTGGATGCGGCCGCGGGCCAATTCCCAGCCCGCTGCCAGGCTCAGAAGCGTGATGACGGATGCCGCCACGCCCGCACTCCAAAGACTGCTCCACAGGCTCGCGCGAATCCATTCCGGTATCAGGCGCAGTCCTCCGCCATCGACTGCCCGCAGCGCCAGCGCGAGCACGGGCGCCAACGACAACAGCGCGAGGCCGGCGCACAGCAGGGTGAGCGGAATCCTCCACCGTCCCAGACCCAGCACGGCGCGTTCGCGGCTTCGCAATCCCAGGACAGGGAACGCGCGATCCGAGCCGATACGCCGCTCGACCATCAGGAGTGCGAGCGTCACCCCGACCAATGGCAACGTCAACGCCACGGCCTCACCCGGCGCGTAGTTGATGCCACCGAGTCTCGCGAACACGCTCGCTGGATATGTGCGCACACGGAGGAACATGGGCACGGCCAGCTCGGACAAGGCGAGCGCGAACACGAGGAGCAGCGCCAGCGCGATGGCCGGCCACGCAGTCGGAAGCAGGATACGCACGGCCGTACGAACGGGACTCGCAATGACGCGCGCGGCCTCCTCCAGCGATGGATCGAGATTGCGAAGCGCAATCGCCGTCAGCCCCGTCACGATCGGAGCGAACGTCACGCCTAGCACGAAAACGAGCCCGATGGCGCTGAACAACCAGCGCGCGGTCGCCGGCGTCCCGAGGATGCCGTTCACGCCGAGCACGTGGAACCAGCCCAGCGCCACGAGGAACGGCGGCACGAAGATCGGAAACGCGTGCAGCGCGAGAAGCGGGCCGCGGGCAGGAACATCCGTCCGACCGAGCAGCAGACCGAGCGGAACACCGATCACGAACGCTACGGCCGTGACACAAAAAGCGATCGTCGCAGATCGCGCGAGCAGCGCCACGACCGCGGCCGATCCGATCAGCTCGACGAGATCGACCGGCGTGCCATCGAACGCGAACCGAACGGCGAGCGTGCCGATCGGCAACAGAACGGCCAGCGCCAAAGCCGCTCCAGGCAGCCACAGGAACAGCCGCTGATGCCTCGACCGCGTCGACACGATCAATCTTCGCTTACGCAGTCTCGCGCGCCGGACGACCCGAGCCCCGTGCGTCGATTCGTCGCATCAACGTACACCGACCCACTCGCGCAGCCACGGCTCGATGCGCTGCATCTCTTGCGCTACCTGCGCGTAATCCACGGTCATGGCGCGCATCTCGTCGAGCCCGGGCAACACCGCGGCGTCCCCGTTCGCGGCGCCCAGCGGAATGTGCGCGCCAAGCTCGATCAGGCGCTCCTCCGTAGACGGCGAAAGGAGATGGTCGATCAAACGCCTGGCGGCCTCCGGATGCGGCGCGCCCTTGATCAGCACCGCCACCGTCGGCATCACCAGCGTGCCCAGATCATCACGATCCGGGTATACGATCATGACGGGTGCGCCCTCTTGAACGGCTCCGTACGCGTCATCCGTATCCGTCAGGCCGAAGGCGACCTCGCCCGACACGACCAGCCGCTTGACCTCGCCGTTCGAGCTCGCGATACGGACGTCGTTCTCCTTCAATGCATCAAAGAACGCCTTTGCCGCGTCTTCGCCCCAAACGCTGAAGAGCGCCGCCGCATGCATCGTCGTCGTACCGAAAAGTGGATTCGCGATGGCGGCCTGCCCCCGCCAGCGCGGGTCCGTGAGGTCGCGGATCGAGCGCGGGCGCGCCGCTTCGGGAACGCGATCGGTGTTGACGAGCAGCACCCGGGCTCGCGCGGCGAAGCCGGTCCATGACCCGTCTTCAGAGCGAAACGCCGGAGGAATGCGCGCGGCGTTGGGAGAGACATAGGGCTCGACAAGCCCGCGATCCACGAGGACGAAGGCTCGCGCCGGATCGCCCGACCAGAAGACGTCCGCCTGCGGCGCACCGGCCTCCGCAATGATTCGGTTCAGAACGCCCGTGCTCTTCGTTTCCTCCGTATCGAAAACCGCGCGCACGGGGATGCCGGCGGGCTCCTCGAAGGCGCGGAAGATCGGCTCCGAGAACACTTGGTCGACCGACGTGTACGGCACGACCTCCTGACGCGCTTGTCCGCAGCCCGCCGATGACACGAACCAACCCACGGCGGCGAGACCGCGTGCAAATGAACCGCCGAAACGTATCGGTGCATGGCGGGTCTGCGCCGCGCGGCTACGCTGTGACATTCTCTTCCTCCGGCTGCTCACATCACGACAACCGTGAGGTCATCGAAGGAGGTGATCGAGTCCGCCTTGGTCCACACACCGATGAGCCCCGCGCCCGTGAACGTCGCATCCTCGACCTCGAACAGCTTGACGTCATTGTGGTAGACCTCGAAAAGGTCCCCCGTCACGACGACGCGCAGCGTGCCCCATTCACCCGCCGGGACCGTCGCCTGTTTGCCGTACGTGCGGCCTTCGCCCCTGAGCGGGAGGTCCGTCCGCCGGCCGTTCTCCACCTTGTAGAGCACGACGTTGTCTTCGTTCGCGTTGGCGCGGACGATGTAGTAGTTGTCCTCGTTCTGGTAGCGCCAGACCAGCCCCGCCGCCTTGTCGACGTCACCTGAGATCGGCTTGAAGCGCACACTCAGGTCAACGTCCGACACCGAGATGTCATCGATCACGGCGACTGGGAACCGGTTCCGGGTCCGGTCCGGATCGAGCTGCGCGAGAAACCGGTTACCCTCTTCCTCCTGGACTTTCCAGTCCCCGGCTGCACCCGTTTTCGCCGTGTGACCGAACGTAAAGCCCGCCGGCGGTTGGCCGACCGTCTCACTCTCGAAGTCCACCTTTCGGGTCTGTGCGTGGACACTGGCCGCCGCGGCGGCGAGCAGAACGAGCGGGACGAGCACGGTTCTCATGAGATCCTCCTTTTCCTGAGCATGGTCGATAGCGGGAATGAATCGCCGGTCATCCCCCGAGCGGGGCGACCGGCAGGACGAGCACGAAGGAGAGCGACCACGGGCTCGCGTCATCGAGGTACATCTCTTCGCCTAGGCGCCCGACGTCACCGGCACGAGGGAGACCCGTCGCCACGTAGTCGAGCGAGGTCTCGAGCTCGAGACGTCGGAGCCAGCCTCGGTCCAGGAAGTTGAACGGCGCCACGCCCACGTCCAGCTCGAAGTTCAACTTGTGGGTGTATTCGCTCCCCTCGCCGGGCCGCTCCGCGGAGCTGTACTTGTCGATGATATCGAAATGCGCGCCGAGCCAACCACCGGTCCTCGTGCTGGGGAGCACGTGCAGATTGAGCTCGAACTCGAGCTCGACGCCGTTCTCCCGGATGGCGGATTCTTCCGCGGCACCACCTGCGCCATTGGAAGCACTCGATGAACCAGCCGCGAACGGCGCCCAGATCGCCTCGAACGTGAAGCTCACCCGCGGGATCGTCGTCGGAATGTCCAACGCAAGGATCATCTCGAGCTCCGCGCTGCGCTCCGCTCGTGCGGTCTCACTCGTGGCACCGTCCCGGACCCGATGCCGCTGCAACAAATTCTCGATGGTCAGCGTGGGTTCGAGCTTGAGCGTGGGTGCGCACAGCACGATGCAGCGCTCCGGTTCCTCCTGCGCCAACGCCGACGCCGGGGCGAGAGTGAGCGCAATGCCTGAGACCGCGATGAGACCCGCTCTGGGTGATCCTTGCATTGACAGTACCGTACCGAGTACCGGTTTCTTGCGCCGATTCGCGGGCCCGCGCGCCGCGCGAGTCACGCGGCAGGCGTATCGGACAACCGGCGCAGTCGGCTGCCCGACGGGCGGCCGGCTCGAATATGCAGCCTCGGTTCCTGAACGGTTTCTGAATTCCTCGTCAGTTTTCGGAACCGTCTGGATTCGTAACACCAAGTCGCGTTTGAAATGCGTCGGCGTGCGTGGGGCCGAGGCCGGATCGGGATCAGGCGTCGACTACCGGGTCGCGAAGTTGAAGGGCGGGAGTGAAAAAGCTCCAGCGATACCATAGCGTCACCGCGGCTGCCGAGATCGCCACGGCGGAGCACAACATGAACATGACCACGATCTGGTAGCGGATGGCGGTCAGGGGTGAAACGCCCGCCAGGATCTGGCCGGTCATCATCCCGGGAAGCGACACGATGCCTACCACCATGAGGCTGTTGATCGTGGGGATGAGGGCCGCGACGAGAGCGCGCCGCACCGGCTCCTGGGCGGCCCGCTCCGCGGAGGCGCCCAGGGCGAGATATGCCTCGATCTCCGCTCGTCGGCTCTCCATCTCGCCCGCGAGACGCTCCGTTGCCAGCGCGGCGGCGTTCATCGCGTTCCCCACGATCATGCCGAAGAGCGGAATCAGGTAGCGCGGGTTGTACCAGGGATCCACCTGCACGATGATCGCTCCCACGTAGACCAGCGTGAGGCCCGAACCGGCGAGAAGGGCGACGCCCATCGCACCGTAGAGCTGGCGAGACGGATGGCGTTGCCAGGCGAGCGCCGTATGGACCGCTACCGCCAACATCAGGAGCAGTGCCGCCACTACGAGGGGCCAGCGGTCGAGGGCGAAGATGTAGACGAGGATATAGCCGACGCACGTGAGTTGCACGACCGTTCGAATCGCGCCCACCACGAAGCCTCGTCCCACACCGAGACGCTGCGACCGGGCGATCCCTACGGCGATGAGCACCAGACCGCCCGCCAGGACCAGGTCGAACCATGTCAGCGCGATGATCGGGGTGTCGAGGACTCGGGGCTGCTCGATCATCAGTCCACTCCGGTAGAACCATCCAGGATCTGCGGTGCGCCTCCCTGCGCGGTGACACGACCATCCCGCAGCGCTACCACGAAATCCGCCACGCGGCGGGCTTCCTCGATCCGATGCATAGAGGCGACGACCGTGATGCCTCGGCGCGCGCTCATCTCGGCGATGGTGGTCAGGACCCGAGCCGCGGTGTCCGGATCGAGTTGAGAAGTAGGCTCGTCCAGAAGCAACGCATCCGGCTCCAGCGCGAGGGCACGCGCCAGCATCAATCTCTGTCGCTCGCCGCCCGAAAGCATCCGGGCGTCCCGGTGAAGGAAGTCCGGCGCGAGCTGGGCCTCGTCGAGCGCTGCCTGGGTCCGCTCGTGGGCGTCCGCCCCGTTCCACTCCGCAACCGCGAGAGCCATACGAATATTCTGCTCGACCGTTCCTGGGAAGATGGCGGGTTCATGGAAGACGAGCCCGATTCGGCGACGAAGGTCGCGGACGGGGATTTCTCGAATGTCCGTGCCCGCGACGCGGATCGATCCCGAGGCAATTTCGTCCAACCGGTTGAGGAGCCGGAGCAAGGATGTCTTTCCGGAACCGGACGGCCCTACTAGCGCGGATACACGCCCGCTCGGCAAATCCGTACTGACGCCTTTCAATACAGGCGCGCCGGCCCGCTGGGAGCGGACATCACGAAGGGAGAACGCGGGGGGCGGAATCGTCGCCATGAGCCGAAGATGCTGCGCAGCCGGTCGGGACGATAGGCGATTCAAACCCGGTTTTGGAGTCGGCGAGAGGGTTGGAGAGGGGGGATGCAATCGAGCGCGACGTTTGGCGACGGCGAAGGCACTCGAACATAGAATGCGCGTACACCAGGTCGGCGAGGGGCGAAGCCACGCTTCAGCCGGCCCGGGCCGTCAATGACCTTGAAGAAGAGGGCGGCGTTGCGGGCGGCGTGCCGTTCCAAGCGGTCGAAGCCAACTTCGGCTATCTGACACTAAAGCCCGAGCAGTCCAACGCCTTCTTCCGACTCATGGATCAGCGCTACAACCGCGCGAGCACGATCCTTACGACGAATCTCGGCTATGAGGCGTGGTACGAACACTTCGACAAGAAGCCGCTCGTCGATGCACTCCTCGACCGGCTTCAGCACCACTGGATTACCAGCCGCATCAACGGACCTTCGTTGCGAACGCCACCGCCCGAGCCACCACCGGCGACGGCCGAGAAACACTCACCTACGCGGAACAGCGAAAAGAAGAAGCGCTCGAGCTGATCGCCATACGCATCGTCATCACTTCCCGTACGCGGCCGCAGCCGAGACGTATCGTCGATCGGGCTTACGGCGCACAGGCGGGGGGTCGGCGGTGAATACTGTCTGCGCGGTGATAACCCGAAACTGGATCAGGAATTTGCTGATCGACATGCAGTGCGCGAACGGTTTCGAGCCATGCAGCCGGTGCCGATCCTTGCTGTGGGCCTGGTGTATTCGGTAGTGTGAGACTGAAATGACGCGTCCGGCGTCGTTAATATTGGCCTGGATCGTTCCGATGCGAACGGTTGCTCGGGGAGGGGCTGTTTCAGTGAAAGCCCGTTTGGACCTGGGCAACGGATTCTTGACGTTTCCGACCTGGCAACGGATTCTGGACCCGCTGGTGGACCCGCGCGCTGCAAGAACCCGGCGAAACGTGGTAAATCCAACGACGGTTGAACCGAGGCTATCCGGTTGACTGCGTAATGATTGCGAGAACATGGCGATCATCTGAAAATGGCAGATTCCGACTCAAAATCCGTTGCCCGCGAGGGCTTGTGGGTTCGACTCCCACCCCGGGCATAGATACGACGCAACGACTTACCGCCTCTGAGTTCACGTGACCCGGAGGCCTCCCTCGCCGCATTCCGTACCGATGTCCCGCGCGGCATGATCGTGCAATCGGCTGAGCCAAGTTCCCTCGAACCCGAGGTAAACTTCCTCGAATTCGTCAGAGCTGGGCCTCGGAAGTGCAGGGGAGCAGGCCGCCGCGGGCGTGATCGGCCACAAACGCGACGCGACTCGCGCTTCACAGAACGCTGCATCTATCGCGAATCTGCTGTCGATGACCGGGTGTGTGGCGGCTGCCTGCATCCTAGACGGACGGAGTGAAGCGCCCAGAGCCAAATAGAAGGAAATCATGGGAAAGAAGAACCTCGGGAACGGCGCTCGCCGCCGCGGGCGCACAGGGCAAGCCTCGACGCGACGTGCCGAGGTGAACAAGGACGGGATGCGCAGCCGGACGATCGCGGCCGGGCAAGGAACTTCGCGACTCCTCCTGAC
>JBOHRM010000223.1:0-2363 GCA_050732715.1 Longimicrobiales bacterium | reverse complement strand
GAGTGGCTGGCGTATGCGATCACGCGCGTCGACGGCGACGGTGAGGTTCGACTGCGCGAGACCGCGGGCGATTCGACGCACGTGCTCGAGCTCGGGCGTAACCCCGCGTTCTCGAAGGACGGCCGCTGGCTCGCGTACACCATCGGCGTCGCGGAGAAGGAGCGGGAAGCGCTCGAGAAGGCGAACAAGCCGGTGCGCAGCAAGCTCGCGCTGATCGAGCTCGACAACAACGAGAGGCTCGTGATCGATGACATCCCGAGTTTCTCGTTCAGCGGAGATGGTCGCTATCTCGCAATGAGCGGCTACGCGCCGGAGGGCCGCAAGAGCAAGGGCGTGGACGTGATCGTCCGTGACCTCCGCGCCGGCACGCAGGTGAGCTTCGGCAACGTCGCGAGCTTCGCGTGGCAGGATGAAGGCAGCCTCATCGTGCTCGCGCTCGACGCCGAAGGCAAGCTCGGCAACGGCGTGCAGCTGTACGACCCGTCGACCGGCACACTGCGCACACTCGACTCCGACACGGCAACGTACGCCGGCCTCGAGTGGCGCGACGAGTCCGCCGACCTCGCCGTGCTCAAGGTTCGGCCGGACGACGACTACGAAGAGCCGAATCACGTCGTCCTCGCGTGGTCCGGGCTCGGCGGCGGTGAGCCCGTCACGCGCGTGCTCGATCCGGCCACGATGTCGGGATTCCCGGAAGACATGCGCATCGTCGACCACCGCGAGCTCGAGTGGTCGGAAGACGGCGCGACCCTGTTCTTCGGCATCCAAGCTTGGGAGCCGAAGGACCCGGCGGAGGAGGACACCACACAGGTCGCCGAGGCCGATACGGCCGACGCCGAAACGGAAGAGCCGGAGCCGACGCCGGACGATGATGAGACCGACGCGGATGAAGACGACACGGATGACGAGAAGCCCGGCGTCGAGATCTGGCACGCGCGCGATGTCGACATCATCCCCGAGCAGAAGGTGCGGGCGGAGATGGACCGCAAGCGCAACCTGCTCGTCGCCTGGCACCTCGCCGATGACCGCATCGTCGAGATCGGCGCCGACCTGGCCGATGCGGTGACGCTCGTCGAAGGCGTCCCGCTCGCGTTCGCGACCGACCGCGCGCCGTACGAGCGGGAGGGCATGTTCGGCCCGCGCTACCACGACCTCTACGTCGTCGACACGGATACTGGCGAGCGCACGAAGGTCAAGGAGCGCGTGCAGGTCGAGTACGGTTTGTCGCCCGCGGGCAAATACGTGCTCTACCTCGAGAGCGATCACTACTGGGTGTACGACGTGGCACGCGCCACGCACACGAACATCACGCGTGACGTTCCGACCTTGTTCGTCAACCTCGAGGATGACCACACGGTCGCGCAGAAGCCGCCGTTCGGTATCGGCGGCTGGACCCCCGATGACCGCTCCGTGCTGCTCTATGACAAGCACGATGTCTGGGAGGTCGCGCCCGACGGCTCGAGCGCGGAGCGCCTCTCGGATGGCGCGGCGGACAGCGTGCGCCACCGCGTCGTGCGGCTCGACATCGAGGAGGACGTCGTCGATCCCTCAGACCCCGTGTATGTCGCGCTCTACGGCGAACGTTCCAAGAAGTACGGCTATGGCACGATCGAGCGTGGTGAGCAGCCACGTCGGCTCGTGTTCCTCGATAAGAACGTCACGCGGCTGACCAAGGCCGATGACGCCGACGTCTTCGTCTACCAGGTCCGAGGCTTCGATGACTCGCCCGACTATTTCGCGGGTGGCGCCGATCTGGACGAGGCGACGCAGGTCAGCGAGACGAACCCGTTCCAAAGCGACTACGCGTGGGGTCGATCCGAGCTGATCGACTTCGAGAACACGCACGGCCAGCCGCTCCAGGGCGCGCTCTTCTATCCCGCGAACTACGAGCCCGGGCGGAAGTACCCGATGATCGTTTACATCTACGAGCGCACATCGCAGACCGTGCACAACTATACCGCGCCTTCAGAGCAGAGCGCGTACAACCCTACCGTCTGGACGCAGAATGGCTACTTCGTCTTCCGGCCCGACATCGTGTACCGCGATCGCAACCCCGGTCTCTCGGCGGTCGAAGCGCTCGTGCCGGCAGTGGAGGCCGCCGTCGCGACCGGCATGATCGATGAAACGAAGGTCGGCCTGATCGGCCACTCGTGGGGCGGCTATCAGACCGCGTTCGTGCCGACGCAGACCGACATCTTCGCGGCCGCCGTCGCCGGTGCGCCGCTCACCGAGCTCTATACGATGTACCTGTCGATCTACTGGAACACGGGCGGCACGGACGCGCGCATCTTCGAGATCAGCCAGGGCCGCATGGAGGTCCCGCCGTGGCAGGATCTCGAAGCGTACCTCGCGAACTCGCCCGT
>JBOHRM010000222.1:0-3374 GCA_050732715.1 Longimicrobiales bacterium | reverse complement strand
GACCATGGCACGCGCGTCCGTGTACCTGAAACGCAGAGGCGGCCGTCGAACCCTATTCACACGATCCAACTTCATTGAGCTCGTGGCCGCCACCGTGGAGCGTGCCGAGCGGGCTGGTCTGATCCGTGCTTAGAGACGCAACTCCTTCAACCTTCTACCGATGGGCAGCCTGGCCACATACTTCGATGTAAGCGGTAACGCCGAAGACAGCGCCAACGCATATGCCGTTGCTGGATTCGGATCCTCCGATTCGAAATGGCGAGCATTCGAACAGGCTTGGCCTGCCGTGCTCCAAAGGGCGGGGATTCCGGCGCTGCACATGACGGATGTAGCAAATAAGAAGAAGCGCGGATTTCGGCACATTACGACGCAGATCTATGGCGAGCTGATGCTCTCATTGTATCAGCTACTTCAGGAGCACGCATGGATCAGCATCGTGAGAGTGATCGAGGGCCTCGATCTTATAGCACTTGCGTCTGCCGGAAAGGAGCCGCTCGCGATTGCTGGTTGTTCCGCAATCGAGGCGGCAGCCAAATGGAACGACCGGCGCAATAGGCGTAAGCGTCGGGCCGACTCCCTCGAGGTGATCTTCCACCACGGCGAGTCGGGTAGGGGTACGCTTCTGAAATCAATATCCCCCTCATTTCCCGTCCCGTCCTTTCGAGCGCATACGGAAGCTCTTCCCCTGCAGGCTGCCGACTGGCTCGCGTGGGAAATGGCGCGATTGAATCTGCTCCACAGAAAACATCGAGGTCACGGCGGTCAAAAGATCGTCGCCGTCCGTGGAACGGTTGCCGCTGCGATCCGTCACTTCCCACGTGACTGGAAGTACTATCACGATGGTGACTGGATCGACATCGTGGGCTCGAAACGGATCGACCTCTCGAAAGGCAACGACAGCGTTCCGACCTGACTCTCTGCATCAAGCGGCGCATCGTTCATCGAACGAGAGGCTGAAAATGGAATCTGAAAGCCGGCCTGAGTTCGAAGTCTGGAACCATTTGGAATCCGGACTTGATCTCGCCACCGATGAGCTCACTGCGCTCGCTTCCAAGGATCGAGAGCTCGTGAGTCGCGTGGGCAACCTCCTCGCCAAGCTTCGTGATGATTTCGTCATCTCACGGCAAGACGCCGATCTGGCGGAAGCCCTCGAGGAACTCCTCTCCCACCCGTGGATTCGCCATGCGGCAGAGATCCAAATCGCGCATGGTCTCATCGGCCGAGCTTCTCACGCCCTCGATCGCTACAGGGATCTGCGCCCCGTGGCGAGTGCGCTGGTTCCGGACGAGAGAGTACGACGGTACCTCAAGGAGGCCGCGGCTACGTTCCTCCTCGGATTCGACGCGGCCACAATTGCGTTCTGTGGCGCGGCACTGGAGCAGGTCCTGAAGCAAGTACTCGTGGCCCGCGGCGTCATTCAGCCCTCGAGCAGCGACAACGAGTGGGCGCCGCCTGGGAAAAAGCTGGTTGACGCGGCCGTGCGAGTGCGTTTGCTCGTCACCTCAGAGGAGGCAGCGCGTCGCCTGCTGAAGCAGCGGAATCGCGTCATGCATCGAAGTATGTCGGAACAATCGGCGCTACGCGGAGTGGCGCTGACCTGCATTCAGGACCTGGCTGAAACACTGAGGGAATTGCCCGCCACGGAGGAACCCGATGAAACGTAGACGCCGGGGAGTGCTGTTGTTCGCGACAGTCATAGGTCTGTTGGTGTCCGTGACGGGTGCGGCATCCGCGCTTCAATCGGTCCGTACGGTGGACGTGATCGCCATCTTTGCCGGCGCCTTTGGAGCAGGAGCGATGCTGGCGGAGGCCCTGCGAGCCTACCGGGGCGGCGCTGAACGAACGTGAGAATCGCGGTCCACCCACCGCCGAACCTCCGGCGGACCGCCGTCCGGTATCGCGATATATGTACAGTGCGTGATCCAGTCGCCAGCGTTCAGGTAGAAGCGTCCGGGCTCCACCTCGACCCGGGCGGGAAGATGTGCGTGCGCCGCGATCACGAAGTCCAACGACCCATCGTTTCGCAGCGTGTCGCACGCCCACTTCTCGATGGCGGGAGCTCGGTGTTTCGTTCCGCCACCCTGCCCTGAGGCGTGCAATTGCACCTGGCGGCGCGTGCTCGTGGTGTACGGCTGCACGCGCGCGACCCAATCCGGGTGAAGCCAGTGGATGAGCGTGACGAATAGGCGACTACGTGCAATTCGGCGGCCCCTTTGGTCCTTCTCCGCACCTTCCCCAACCGTATCGCCATGTGTGATCAACGCACGGCGCCCGGCGATTTCCAACACGACAGAGTCGTCGAGCACAGTCACGCCAACGTCCTCCTCGAGGACCTGTCCGCCCCACTGCACGTGGTCGTGATTCCCGGGCACGAAATAAACGGGGACGCCCGATTCGACCACCTCGGCCAACTTGGCCAGAACGCGCACGTGCTTGCGGGGCACCACTGATCGGTAGGATATCCCGAACTCGAATAGATCCCCGTTGATGAGGAGACCCGCCGATTCGGTGGCCGCGTAGTCCAGAAATTCTCGGAAGCGACGCTCATTCGCCGCGGGAACCGCCCCGAGGTGCAGGTCGGAGGCAACGAGAAACGGCTTCGCCGGAGGCGAACTCACGCGCGCCTCAGGAATGACTTGACCGCGGCGCGGTACGTCCGGCCCGTGCCCAGAGAACGGCCGGACGTGAGCGTCACCCTGTATTCCCCCTTCCAGAGCGGCTTCACCGTGACGACACGCGTGCGATTGACAATGAACGATCGGTGGATGCGCAGGAACACGTTCGGATCGAGCATCGCCTCGACCGCCGCGAGCGTCTGGCGTGCCGAGTACACCTTCTCGCCCACGTGAATCAGCACACCGCGGTTCTTCGCCTCGATCCAGTCGATGTCTTGCGATTGGACCACGTGGAACATTCCGCGGTCCTTCTCCTGCACCACCAGGCGATCACGTAGCTGAGCCGATTCCTGCCGCAGCGCCGACATGAGCGACCGGATCGCGTCATACGTCGTCTCCCGCGCCAGCCGTTCTCGCACCCTACCGCAAGCGTGCTCGAGCGCGTCGAAGAACCGCTCGTCGGTAAACGGCTTACGCAGGTAGTCGAGCGCATGGACTTCAAACGCGCGCTGGAGGTATTGGTCGTGCGCCGTCACGAAGACGACCTGCGGACAGCGTTCCGGCTCGATCGCCTCGAGCATATCGAGCCCGTCCAGCTCAGGCATTTCGACATCGAGGAAAACGAGGTCCGGTGCCTGGTCTTCGATCATTTGCAGCGCCTTGATGCCGTCGGCACACTCACCGACCATTTCGATGTCTTTGCGTTGCTCCAGGAGAGATCGCACCCGCTCCCGGCCGAGGACTTCGTCATCGACAATG
>JBOHRM010000221.1:0-3786 GCA_050732715.1 Longimicrobiales bacterium | reverse complement strand
ACGACGACGAAGGAATAGCAGCGCTATTTCGAGGAGGAGAGACGCAGAGCGCGGCGCGTCAGCGTCGCGCGGTCAGGGCGGATGCAGCGGGTCTCGAATGCAGCGGAATTCTGCAACGAGGTACTAGCCTCATCCTCCGCCTTTGGCGTATCCTGAACAGAAACGGGTTGCGGGTTGCGGGTGGCGGGTTGCGGGTTGCGGGTTGCGGGTTGCGGGTTGCGGGTTGCGGAGTTGCGGGTGCCCCCCCCGGCCCCGTTTCAGGGATCGCTGGTGGCGCTACAGCGCCATCGAAAACTGACATGAAGAGCCGGTTGGAGTTTATCGTCTGGAGTTGGCCATGGCTGCGGTGATGCCCGTCCTCGCCCGCCCTCCGCTGACGCTGCTCAGCGAAGAGGAGCAGATGTTCAGGGAGATGGTGCGGCATTTCGCGGAGCAGGACGTCGCGCCGCGCGTGGCGGCGATGGACCGCGATGGCGAGCTGGATGGCGATCTGATCGCGAAGCTGTTCGAGCTCGGGCTGATGGGCATCGAGATCCCCGAGGCGAGCGGCGGCGCCGGTGCGTCGTTCTTCACGTCAGTGCTCGCGGTCGAGGAGCTGTCACGCGTGGATCCGAGCGTCGGTGTGTTCGTCGACGTGCAGAACACGCTGGTGAACAACGCGATCCAGCGCTACGGCTCGGATGATCTGCGTGCTGAGTACCTGCCGCGTCTCGCGGGTGAGGTGGTCGGCTGTTACGCGTTGTCCGAGGCCGGCTCGGGCTCGGACGCGTTCGCGCTGCGTACCCGCGCCGTGCGTGACGGCGAGGACTGGCGGCTGACCGGGCGCAAGTTGTGGATCACGAACGGCGGCGAGGCCGGTCTGTGCATCATCTTCGCGAACGCCGATCCCGACGCCGGCTATCACGGCATCACGGCGTTCCTGGTCGAACGCGAGTTCGAGGGCTACGGCACGGGCAAGAAGGAAGACAAGCTCGGCATCCGCGCGTCCTCCACGGTCGAGCTGATACTCGACGAATGTCGTGTTCCGGCGCGCAACGTGCTCGGCCAGGTCGGCAACGGCTACAAGATCGCGATCGAGACGTTGAACGACGGTCGTATCGGCATTGGCGCGCAGATGATCGGGCTCGCGCAGGGCGCGCTCGACCATACGCTGTCGTACGTTCGCGCGCGCGAGCAGTTCGACCGCCCGATCGGCGAGTTCCAGGGCGTGCAGTTCCAGCTGGCCCAGCTGCGTACGCAGCTCGAGGCGGCTCGCCTGATGGTGTACAACGCCGCGCGGCTGAAGGACGCCGGTGAGCCGTTCATCGTCGAGGCGGCGATGGCGAAGCTCTTCGCGTCCGAGGCCGCCCAATCGATCGCGTCGACCTGCATCGATCTGCACGGCGGCTACGGCTTCACCCGCGAGTACCCGATCGAAAAGCTGTACCGCGACGCGAAGATCGGCACGATCTATGAGGGTACGAGCAACATGCAGATGCAGACTATCGCAAAGTACATACTGCGGTAGGGGTTCCAGTTGCCGGGTTTTCGAGTTGCGCGTTGCGGGTTTCGACTCCAGCGGCTTCGGCTCACTTCGTTCGCGAGCGGGCCTGCCGAGTCGAGGGCGAGCGCGGTCGCGGGGACGGGAACCCGCAACCCGCCAACCCGAAACTCGACAACCCGCGCAGCGGCCAACCCGCCAACCCGAACGCGGAACGCGTGAGAATGGGCGCGACCAGAGAGGCAGCAGAGAGGGTGACCACGGCGCGGCCGGCGGTCGCGGTGAGTGAGCAGGAGGCTCGCCGGGTAGCGGAGGCGGCGCGCGAGACGGAGTGGTCGAAGCCGAGCTTCGTGCGCGAGCTGTTCCTGGGCCGGCTGCGCCTGGACCTGCTCGATCCGCCGCCCGAGCCGGATGCCGAAGAGCAGGCGCGCGCGGCGACGTTCCTTGCGCGGCTCGGCGAGCTGTGCGAGACGATCGACGGCGAGGAGATCGAGCGCACGGCGAAGGTGCCGCCGGAGGTGATCGATGGGCTGCGCCGGCTCGGCGCGTTCGGCATCAAGATTCCGCGCGAGTTCGGCGGGCTAGGCCTCTCCCAGAGGAGCTACAATCGTGCGATCGCGCTGATCAGCACGAAATGCGCGGCAATCGGCGTGCTGCTGTCCGCGCACCAGTCGATCGGCGTGCCGCAGCCGTTGAAGATGTTCGGCACGGAGGAGCAGAAGCAGCGATACCTGCCGCGGCTGGCGAAGGGGGCGATCTCGGCGTTCGCGCTGACGGAACCCGATGTCGGCTCGGACCCCGCGAGGATGGATGCGACGGCGGACCCGACGGAAGACGGCACGGCGTATATCCTGAACGGCGAGAAGCTGTGGTGCACGAACGGCCCGATCTGCGAAATTATGGTCGTGATGGCGAGGACGCCGAAGCCGGGGAGCGACCGCCGGGGCATCACGGCCTTCATTGTCGAGACCGAGTGGCCGGGCGTCGAGGTGGTCAACCGTCTCGACTTCATGGGCCTGAAGGGGATCGAGAACGGCGTCATCCGGTTCCACAACGTGCGTGTCCCGCGAGAGAACCTGTTATGGGGCGAAGGCCGCGGTCTGAAGCTCGCGCTGACCACGTTGAACACCGGCCGATTGACGATCCCGGCGACGGCGGCCTCGACCGCGACCTGGTGCGTGCAGGTGGCGCGGCGATGGAGCGCGCAGCGCGAGCAGTGGGGCGTGCCGATCGGCAAGCACGACGCGATCGCGCAGAAACTCGGCGTCATGGCCGCGACCGCGTTCGCGCTCGAGTCGATCAACGAGCTGGCCGCGGGCCTGGCGGACGCGGGCACATCGGATATCCGGCTCGAGGCCGCGGTCGCGAAGATGTACAACTCGGAGGGTTGCTGGCGCGTCACGGACGAATGCATGCAGATCCGCGGCGGGCGCGGCTACGAGACCGCGGCGTCGCTGGCGTCGCGAGGCGAGGAACCGATCCCGGTGGAGCGCGCGCTGCGCGACATGCGGATCAACCTGATCTTCGAGGGATCGAGCGAGATCATGCGCCTGTTCATTGCGCGCGAGGCCGTGGATCCGCACCTCCAGCGCGCGGGCGCGCTGATGGATCCGAAGGCCCCGGCCGCGCAGCGCGCGAAAGGCGCGATCGCGCTCACCGCGCACTTCGCCGGCTGGGCGCCGGGCCTGCTCGTGGGCAAAGGCCGACTGCCCGCGGCGTACTCCGAATACGGCACACTCGCCCATCACGTCCGCTTCATCGAACGCGCGTCGCGCAAGCTCGGACGCACGATGCTCATCGCCATGGCGCGGTACGGCCCCAAGCTCGAACGCCGGCAGTCGTTGCTGTTCCGGCTGGTCGACGTCGGCGCCGACCTGTTCGCGATGGCCGCGGTCTGCGTGCGCGCCCGCTCGCTCGGCCAGGCGAAGCCCGAGGAACGGGGCCCAGAGCGCCTGGCCGACCTGTTCTGCCGGCACGCACGCCGCCGCGTGCGTCACCTCTTCGCGGACGTCTTCAACAACAGCGACGCCTACACGTACCGCGTCGCGCAGGAGGTGCTGAATGGCGACCACGCCTGGCTCGAGCAGAGCTTGCCGGAGTAAAAGGGTTCCGGGTTCCGAGTTCCGAGTTCCGAGTTGCCCCGACGCCACCCGGCTTCGGCGATGGGTGGGATTTCCCATGCCGCCTTAAAGACCCGGCACCAGCGATACGTTGAAACTCGAACCCGGAACTCGGAACCCGGAACTCGGAACCGTCGTACCGAACCCGGAACTCGGAACCCGGAACTCGGAACCGTCGTACCGAAC
>JBOHRM010000220.1:0-3802 GCA_050732715.1 Longimicrobiales bacterium | reverse complement strand
GAGCGTGAGACGATCGCTGAGGTTTGCGTCGAGATTCGCACGCGCGTTGATTCGCTTGTAGTTCGATTCCATGACCAGGCCGTCCTGATTCAGGTAGCCGGCCGAGAGATACGCGCGTACGCGCTCGCTGCCGCCGCTCACGCTCGCCGTGATGCTGTTCGTCGGCGCGGTTTCCAGCACCTCCTCGTACCAGTTCGTGCCTTCGCCGTATTGCTCGGGGTTCCGCCACTCCTCCGAGATGCGTGGGTCGTCAGGGCCAGGGATCGGGCCGGTCGCGCCGTCCTCGATCCAAAGGCGCTGGCGAGCCAGACGCTGCTGGAAGATCGCGAACTCGGTCGCGTTCGCGAGCTGCGGGAAACGACCCCAGTCCACCGTCTGCATCCCCGTGTACGCCTGCACATCGATCTGCGGTTGATCGTATGCACCGCCGCGCCGCGTCGTGATGATCACTACGCCGTTCGACGCCTGCGAGCCGTAGATCGCCGTCGCGGAGGCATCCTTCAAAACCGTGATCGATTCGATCTCGCTCGGAGGGATGTCGGCCAACGGACTGCGAACCGTGAAGCTCCTGCTCCCCACCGCGTCCGACGTCGTGATCGGTACGCCGTCGACCACATACAGAGGCGTCGAGCCGGCGCCGATCGCCGAGACGCCGCGCACCTGCACTTGAGCACCCGAGCCCGGCGCTCCGGTCGACGTCACCACGCGCACACCGGGCAGCTGCGCCGTCAGCGCCTCCGTCGCACCTCGAATCGGCCGGTTCTCGATGTTCGCCATCTGCACCGCCGAGATCGAACCCGTCACATCCTGCCGTTGCTGCGTCGCGTAACCGACGGCGACCAGCTCGTCGAGCGCCAGCGCCTGCGTGGTCAGCTGAACGTCGAGCGTTTCCGTCTCGCCCGCCGCCACCGTCACCGCCCGCTCCCCCACCCCATAACCGAGGAAGCTCACGCGCACCGTGTGACTGCCCGCCGGCACACCGCCGAGCGTGTAGCGGCCGCCGGCACCCGCAACCGACACGAGCTCCGTCCCCGCCACGCCAACCTCCGCCCCCTCGAGCGGCTGGCCACCATCCCCAGTCACCACGCCCGTGATCGTCCCCGTCGCCGGCGAGTCCGCCACCTGCCCGGACACCTGCCGCGGCACAGCCGCCACGAGAAACAACAGCGCTAAAGCTGGGATGCGTTTCATGACGAACCTCCCTCGAGGAATGAGGTCACGAGCCGCGCTCGGCTCGACCGCTGATGCTCAGGCTCGGCTATGGTCAGGGGCGCGATGCTCCGCGGCCCTACCCCACGCGACATACGTCGCGCGGGGACCCCAGTTGGTCGCGGAGACTGTGGCGAGAACGACTCGGGAAAGGGACACCTCGATCGGCGGGCACCGGGCGTCAACCCGCCGGCCGCACACTGTCGGAGCGCCACCGCCGCCGGAAACCGGCGCACGGCGCGCTCCCCGCGCTGTCGCTGCTGCGTCCACTCCATGCTGCCGTGCAGGCTCCCGACTGAGTCGCGAAATGGTTGGCATCGCCACAGCGCTCGTATCGCGCGGCGATACCTTACGTCGGCATCATAGATACAGCATGTATGGTGGCAGTATACGAGTGCTAGCGCGAGCGTGTCAAGGACCGGTGATCACCAATTGTCCGGGGGCATCGGCCGAGTGGATGGCCGGCGTGCCGCGGGTGCGGGCCCGACGCGCGCGTGCACGTGGTCAACAGCGGCGTCGCGGGACGGATTGCGTCTAACCCCTACACCTACACCTACACGTAAACCTACACGTACACATGCCCCTGCCCCTGCCCGTGCCCGTAGACCTACACATACACGTACACCTACTATCGCTTCCGTGCCGCGGGAGTCGAGCGATGAACGGTATCCCGGGTCGGCCGCCGGTGGAGCCTGCTTGCTCCCGAACCGGCGACCGACCCTGAAACTGCGCGGTTTTCGCTCTAGCGATGCACGAGTGAGCCGTCGTCCCCGGCGGGCACCTCTTGCTCGATGGTGGCGGCCCGGTAGCCGCCTTTCGAGCGGAAGTAGACGAACAAGCCGATGTAGACGAGCATCATGAGGACGGGCAGGAGCGCGATCGTGCGGAGCGCGTCCTTCTGCGATGCTGTGACGACGCCGTTGATCTGCTCCTGCTGGGCGGTGGGCAGGGCGGCGACGGATCCTGCGTTGAGTCCTTGGTAGTCACCGAAGATGCTGCCACGCGGCTCCATCACCTGCTCGTAGAGCTGAGGCGCTTCGGCGGCGAGGTTTTGGTCGACGGCGCGATCCTGCATGGTTCCCATGAACGGCGTGCCGACGATGCCGACGGCGAGCATGCCGACGCCGGCGACGAGGTTGATGGTCAGTGCGCCGCCGCGCGGTGACTGGTCGGCGACGACGGCGAGGGTCGTCGGCCAGAAGAAGGTTTTGCCGATGCCGTAGAGCGTGGCGGCGAGCAGGATCATGGCGCCGGACGCGGCGGAGAGGGTGAACAGTCCGACCGCGGCGATGGCGGCGCATGCGGCGAGCAGGCCCAGCGGCGACAGGTAGTGTGCGATGCCGCCGGCGAAGAAGCGCAAGACGAGCATGATCGCAGAGGTGTAGATCAACACCCAGCCGGGGTTGAGCCCGAGCGCGGTCATCTCGGTGCCCATGAAGGAGGTGATCCAGCTGTCGACACCGAGCTCGGTGGTCGCGAGCGGGAACATGACGAGGAGGAAGAGGATGAACATCGCGCGGCCGGCGGATCGTGTATAGGCGCCGTACGCGATCGTCGCGAGCGCTGTCAGTGTCCACGCCACGGTCGACGAGTAGCCGAAGATCTGGCCGAGCTGGAAGATGATGAGCGTGGCGGTGATGAGTCCACCGATCGCGCCGACCTCGCGCAGCATGGCGCGGTACGATACGCCGGCCGCCACGCGCTCGTGCACGGGGAACTTTTGAGCGGCGAGCATGACGCCGTAGACCGCCGCCGGGAGCAGCACGATTGCGTTCGAGAATCTCCAGCCGAGCTCGAGCAGGATGACGATGATGCCGCCGAGCACGAGCCCGCCGGGCCATCCCGCGTGCAGGATGTTCAGCCACTTCGTCTTCTCTCGTGTGAAGACGGTAGCGACCACGGGGTTGATGTACGCCTCGACGGTGCCGTTGCCGATCGCGAGGATGAACGTGGCGAGGTACATCGTCGAGTAGCTGTTGGCGACGAGGATGAGCAATGCGGCGGTGATGTGGCAGGCGAAGCCGAACCACATTGCGACCTTGTAGCCGACGTTGTCAATGATCAGGCTGAAGAGGATGATGCTGATCGCGAAAGGCCAGAGGCCGACGCCGAGGATCTCGCCGACTTGCGTGGCGGTCAATCCAAGCTCGGCGCCCCAAGCGTCTGCCGTGAGTACGCGGGCGATGAAGCCGAAGGACGTGGCGATCAACGCGATGAAGCAGCCCCAGAACAGCCGCCTGTCATGCTCGCTCGCCTGCGATGCCGATGCCTGCGCCATCATGGTTTTCCTCTCCTTTCACCAGGTTCATCGAGCAGCTCTACACCGCTGGCGCGCCGTATGACAACCGGTTCGGGCGGGTAAGGAATTCTCTCGCAAAGGTGCCAAGCTCGCTAAGGTTCCGCGAAGCCGCCCATCCGCCCCCTGTTGCGTTTCCTTCGCGTACCTCGCGCCTTTGCGGGAGCGTCCTAGTACCTCGTTGCAGAATTCCGCTGCATTCGAGACCCGCTGCATCCGCCCTGACCGCGCGACGCTGACGCGCCGCGCTCTGCGTCTCTCCTCCTCGAAATAGCGCTGCTATTCCTTCGTCGTCGT
>JBOHRM010000219.1:0-4033 GCA_050732715.1 Longimicrobiales bacterium | reverse complement strand
CGACCGTGGCGTGCGCGGGCGCCACGGTCGCCGACCACGCAATCACGGCGGCGATAATCGGTCGAGCCGACGATGGGATCGGCATGCCTGACCTCCCCGGATGTCTTCCCGCGCTCGGCGGGAAACGGCATACATAGTGGGCGAGGGCGGTCGGCGCAATAGCTTCGACGCCGAAGCTGCCGGCGTTCGAGCCCTCCGCCGCCGGCTCCCGAGCCCGACGCCGCCGGCTCCCGAGCCCGACGCGGACGCCGGAGTCGGTGACCGATGGCGACCTCCGGTCAGCATCTTGCATTGGTGCCGCGCGCGCCTCGACGCCGACCGGAGCAAACGTATGAGCTTGGACGGAAAAGTCGCCGTCGTGACCGGCGGCAACAGCGGGATCGGCAAAGCGATCGTCATTGCGCTCGCCGAACGCGGTGCGACCGTCGTGATCGACTTCGTCGCGCACGCGGATGCGACCGAAGCGCTCGAACGGAAGATCGCCTCGCTCGGCGGGAAAGCGATCGGTATCGACGCCGACGTGAGCAACGTCACCGACCTCGAGCGACTCATCCACACGGCGGCCACGAAGCTCGGCCATCTCGACATCATGGTCAATAATGCGGGTATCGAGACGCGCACCTCGGTGCTCGATACGACCGAGCAGCAGTACGACAAGGTCCTCGCGGTCAATCTCAAGAGCGCGTTCTTCGGCACGCAGCTCGCCGCGAAGCAGATGATCGAGCAGGGTGGCGGCGGCCGCATCATCAATGTCTCCTCGGTCCACGAGGACTGGCCGATGCCGGGCAACACCCCGTACTGCCTGTCGAAGGGCGGGATGCGGATGTTGACCCGGACCGCCGGCGTCGAGCTCGCGCCGCACGGCATCCTCGTCGTCGGCGTCGGTCCGGGCGCCGTCGAGACACCGATCAACGTGTCGACCATGAAGGACCCGCAAAAACTCAAGGCGCTCGATCGCGCCATCCCAATCGGCCGCATGGCGAAACCGGAGGAGATCGCGAACGTGGTCGCGTTCCTCGCCAGCAACGACGCAAGCTACGTCGGCGCCACCACGATCTTCGTCGATGGCGGCCTCATGCAAACGAGCCCCGGGCTGTAAGCGAACCCCGAACCATCAGGAGTACAACCTCGCCGACCACCACCCCTACACGTACACGTAAACCTAAACGTAAACCTAAACCTGCCCCTGCCCCTACACGTACACCTACACGTACACCTACACCTACACCTACACCTACACCCCACACCCACACCCACACCCCCACCTACACCCACACCTGCACCTACACCCACCCGAAGTCACCAGCCCCGCGTTGCGGCCAGCCCAGTCCGCCGTTAAAGTCAGGGTACAGCCGCCAGGGGTATCCCGCGCGCGGGATTGAGACAGTCCCTTGGAACCTGATCCGGCTCACACCGGCGTAGGGAGCGCGGCGATGGACTTCGCAGCACGTCCTTCGCCAGCCGATTCATTCGGCGATGGCATCGTTTCTGCCCTCCGCTTCCTCCGCCGTGACGCTTCCGACCTCGGAGGGTTGCATGACACAGCGACTGAAGGTCCACATGCGCGCGCAGCACAGGGCGCGGCAAAGCGCTCGCCTCGCGGACACCGACATCGCGGACGCGTATCCGAACTCGTGCAAAGTCTACGTCGATGGAGCGAACGGCATCCGCGTCCCGTTCCGCGAGATTACGCTGTCCGGCGGCAATGCGCCGCTTCGCGTCTATGACACCAGCGGTCCGTCAGGCTGCGATGTCCGCATCGGCCTCCCCGCGCTGCGCCGGCCATGGACCCTCGCGCGAGGCGACGTCGACCTGATCAGTGAGGTCGCTGGCCCGGACACGCCGGCTTCGTTGCAGCGTCCGATTCTGCGCGCCCGGCCCGGCGCCGCCGTGACGCAGCTGCACTACGCGCGGCGCGGCGAGATCACGCCCGAGATGGAGTTCGTCGCACTGCGCGAGGGTCTCGACCCCGAGCTCGTCCGCGCCGAGGTCGCACGTGGACGCGCGATCATCCCCGCCAACATCAACCACCCCGAGCTCGAGCCGATGATCATCGGCCGCAACTTCAAGGTGAAGATCAACGCGAACATCGGGAGCTCGGCGGTCACGTCGTCGATCGAGGAGGAGGTCGACAAGCTGCGCTGGGCCACGCTCTGGGGCGCCGACACCGTCATGGACCTTTCGACCGGCCGCGACATCCACGAGACGCGCCAGTGGATCGTGCGCAACTCACCCGTGCCGATCGGCACCGTGCCGATCTACCAGGCGCTCGAAAAGGTGGGCGGCGTCGCCGAAGACCTCACCTGGGAGGTCTACCGCGACACGCTCGTCGAGCAAGCCGGGCAGGGCGTCGACTACTTCACCGTCCACGCCGGCGTGCTGCTGCGCTACATCCCGCTGACCGCGAACCGCGTGACCGGCGTCGTCAGCCGCGGCGGGTCGATCATCGCGAAGTGGTGCCTCGCGCACCACCAGGAAAGCTTCCTCTACACGCGTTTCCGCGAGATCTGCGAGATCATGCGCGCCTACGACATCTCGTTCTCACTCGGCGACGGCTTGCGACCCGGCTCCATCGCCGACGCCAACGACGAGGCGCAGTTCGCCGAGCTGCGTACACAGGGTGAGCTCACACGCATCGCCTGGGAATACGACGTCCAGGTCATGAACGAGGGACCGGGCCACATCCCGATGCACCTCATCCGCGAGAACATGGACAAGCAGCTCGAGTGGTGCGACGAGGCGCCGTTCTACACGCTCGGCCCGCTCACCACCGATGTCGCACCCGGCTACGACCACATCACCAGCGCCATCGGCGCCGCCATGATCGGATGGTACGGCACCGCCCTGCTCTGTTACGTCACACCCAAGGAGCACCTCGGCCTACCCGACCGCGACGACGTGAAAGCCGGCGTCATCGCCTACCGCATCGCCGCCCACGCCGCCGACCTCGCCAAAGGCCACCCGCGCGCGCAGGAATGGGACGACGCGCTCTCGAAGGCCCGTTTCGAGTTCCGCTGGGAGGACCAGTTCAACCTCTCGCTCGACCCCGTCACCGCGCGCGCGTTCCACGACCAGACGCTCCCCGCCGAAGGCGCCAAGCTCGCGCACTTCTGCTCGATGTGCGGCCCCAAGTTCTGCTCGATGAAGATCACGCAGGACATCCGCGAGTTCGCCGAGCGCGGCATGGCTCGAAAATCGGAGGAGTTCCGCGATTCGGGTGGAAAGATCTACGTTCCGGAAATCGGGACCACGTGAGCCGGCGTGGGAGCCGTGAGTCATAGCGTTCTGGGGATCTGACACCCCGGACCCTGCCGTTCTCGTAGCGCGTCAAAGGCTGTTCGCTCCGCATGCGCTCCGTGATCTTGCGCACCGCGCGTTTTCATTGCAGATTCTTGGGTGAAACTCTGGGGGGAGGGAGTCTCATGCTGCCCGTCGTGAAGGGAACTCTGGACGTGCTGGTGCTGAGGGCGCTGAGCTGGACGCCCATGCACGGGTTCGAGGTGACGCGCTGGCTCGAGGACCGATCCGGCGGTCGGCTCGAGGTGGAGGACTCGGCGCTGTATCAGGCACTGTACCGGCTCGAGGCGCGGGGCCTGTGCGAGGCGAGCTGGGGCGTGACGGACAACAATCGCCGCGCGCGTTACTACAGGATCACGGAGGCGGGCGCAGCGCACCTGGAGAGCGAGGCGGAGCGGTTCACGGAGTATGCCGCGCTGCTCGCCACGATTCTCGCCATGGATCCGGACGCCGTCGCATGACGGGCGGATTCCGCGCAAGGAGTGGCCTGTGCTGAGGGGCCGGCCGGACGTACGAGGCTGGTTCAGGCTGCGGCCACGGACCCAGGAGAGCGTGGCACGGCAGGTGGACGAGGAGATCGCGCTGCACATTGAGCTGCGCGTGCGAGAGCTGATGGCGGCTGGCATGTCGGCGGCCGAAGCGCGTGCGGAGGCGACGCGTCGCTTCGGCGAGATCGAACGCGCGCGGCTGGTGCTCCAGCGCGCGGCAACGGAAAGGGAGCGCCGCATGTCGGTAC
>JBOHRM010000218.1:0-8565 GCA_050732715.1 Longimicrobiales bacterium | reverse complement strand
GTGCCGACGTCGCCATGCGTACCGCCGATCCCGCCGGCAGACTCGTCGAACGTGGGTTGACTCGGCCCCGCCACGCCCGACCGCTCCGCGGCCACGACCTCGCCCAGCGAGAAGCGCCACTCGCCTCCCAGCGGCCGCACACCCAGCCCCGACTGCAACATCGACGTCGCCAGCGCACCCACGAGCGCCGCCCGCCACACCGTCTCCCGCCACGCGTCCGACCGAATCAGCCGCACCGTCAACGCCGCCGCCGCGCCGAGAAGAATCGTGCTGTGCACCGCGTACGTCAGCAACCACCCCACGATCCCCTCGGCGCCAACACCCTCGCTCCAGCCGATGCTCGCCATCATGACCGCCTCCGATCCAGCTCACGCTCTCGCGTTTCGATCAGTTCCTTGACTCGCAACAGATCACCCGGCGCCACATCCTGCGCCGCCAGCAGATGGCTCACCAACGCGGCCACATCACCCTGGAACAGCGTCCCCGCCAGCGCCCCCAGCTCCCGCACCATCGACCGCTTGACCTCCGCCTCCGACACCACCGCCCGGTACACATACTGTCGACCCTCCACCCGATGCGACAGGATGCCCTTCTTCTCCAGCCGCGAAAGCAGCGTCGCAACCGTCGACTGCGCCAGCCGCCGGTCCGGCTCGAGCGCCTCCTGCACATCGACCACCGTCGCCTCGCGTCGCTCCCACAACACTCGCATCAGCGCGAGCTGCAGCTCGGTCAGCGAATAACTCATGGCCGTCCTCCTGGCTGGTATCTACAGGCGTAGTATTACGTCTGTAGATGCAGCTGTCAAGAGGGAAGGTTTCGTAGGTGGCGGAAAGCGGAACGAAGCGTGCGCTTTGGGAGGGTGAGGCCGGAGCGGGCCCGAGCGCGGGAAGTCAGGATGAACGGAATGGGTCGAGACGAAGCCGGCGGCGATGCGAACCGGAGGACGGTCGCGGAGGGCGCGATAGGGCCTCGCGCGGTCGACCGCATCGTGGGGCTGGCGCCCGAGGTGGCGAGCGGGATCGTGGTGCTGCTGGCGGGGCTGGACCTGGTGCGCTGGTCGTTCGGCGAGGAACTGCTGCGGCAGATTCCGTTCACTGGCGGCGGCATCATGACGCCGTACACGGGGGTGGGATTGCTCGGGTCGGCCGTGGCGCTGTGGCTGCTTCGCGTGGGTGGATCCGGTGGCCGGTGGCGGGCGTGGGTGGGGCGTCTGCTGGCCGCGCTCGTGACCGCGCTGGCGCTGGTGATACTCGGCCAATACGTGTTCGGTGTCGAGGAAGGGATCGACCTGTTGCTGTTTCCCGAGGGCGTGAGACGGTGGAATCCGGCGCCGCCGGGCCGTCCCTCGGTGATGGCTGGGGCGGGCCTGGTGGCGACGGGGTTGTCGTTGCTCCTGCTCGATGCGCGGCATCGTGCGTTGCGGCGGGGCGCCACGGTGTTGATTCTGGGTGTCGGACTGATGGCGCTCCGCTCGGTGGCCGGCTACACGTATGCCGTCGAGGGGATTTATGCGGCAGAGCGTGAGGGGTTCGGTCCGGCGCTGTTCCCGGTCATGTCTTTGCACGCCGCGCTGGCGTTCGTCGCGGTCTCGGTGGGCCTGCTGCTGGCGCGTCCGGATCGGGCTCCGCTGCGGCTGCTCAGGGGCGCGGACGAGGGGAGCTTCATCGCCCGCCGCCTGCTGCCCGCGTCGATCGTGGTGCCGTTCGGTCTGGGTTGGTTGGGTGTGCTCGGTGTGCGCGCGGGATTGTACAGCTCGAACTACGGCGCCTCGCTGATCGTGACCGGTATGATCGTGGTGTTGGTGCTGTTGACGCTGTCGAGCGCGGGAGCGTTGCGGCGTTTGGCGGGCGCGCGGCAGCGGCTGATCGCGATCCTCGAGGCGACGCCGGACTTCGTCGGGATGACGGATGCCCAAGGCCGCGCCGTCTATGTGAACGGCGCGGGGCGGCGCATGACCGGCATCGGCGACGCGAACATTCGCGGCATGACGATCGCGGACTTTCATCCGTCATGGGCGACCGAGCGTGTGGAGCGCGAAGGGATCCCGACGGCGCGACGCGAGGGCGTATGGGGCGGTGAGACGGCGCTCGCCGGTCCGGACGACCGCGAGATTCCGGTGTCTCAGGTGGTGATCGCGCATCGTGACCCGGCCGGCGAGGTTGAGTCATTGTCCACGGTGATGCGCGACATCTCGGATCGGAAGCGGCGGGAGGAGGCGCAGCGATTCCTGCTCGAGGCGAGCCGCACGTTCTCCGGCTCGCTCGAGCTGGACGCGGTGCTCGACAATATCCGCCGACTGATCGTGCCGCGCTGGGCGGATTACTGCGTGGTCGACGTTCTCGCGCCGGACGGGAGCATCGACCGTGCGAGCGTGGCGCACGCGGACCCCGCGCAGCGGGAGCTCGCGAATCGGCTGTGCGCGCATTCCGCGGGGAAGAAGCAGGGCCACGGCGTGCCCGAGGTGGTCCGCACGGGCCGGCCCAACCTGGCCGTCGAGGTCGATGACGCGTGGATCCGCAGCATCGCGCTGGATGAAGAACACTTCGATATCGTGCGAGCGCTCGCGCCGCGGTCGGCGATGATCGTGCCGTTCATCGCGCGTGGGCGCGTGGTTGGCGCGCTCACGTTCGCGCACACGCAGCCCAGCCTTCGGTACGGGCGCGACGATCTCGCGCTCGCCGAAGAGTTCGCGGCGATCGCGGGTCTCGCGCTGGACAATGCTCGCCTGTTCCGAGAGTCGCGCGAGGCGACGGGCCTGCGCGACCGCGTGCTGGGCGTGGTGGCGCACGACCTGCGCAATCCGTTGAACACGATCTCGCTGAGCGCGCAGCTGCTCCGCGAGCGCGGGCTCGCGGAGGATCGCGCGGCCGAGAAGGACCGGCTCGGCATCATCGAGCGCTCCGTCACGCAGGCCAATCGGCTCATCCAGGACTTGCTCGACGTGGCCCGGACGGAAGGCGGCGAAGTGCAGCTCGATCGTTCGCGGCTCGACGCGCGCGCGCTGGTCCGCGAGGCCGTGGCGCTGCACCAGCCGATCGCGGAGCAGCGGTCGATCCGGCTAGAGACGGAGATCCCCGCGTCGCTCGACCCCGTCGAGGCGGATCACGACCGCATCCTCCAGGTCTTCTCGAACCTGATCGGCAACGCGCTGAAGTTCAGCCCCGAAGGCAGCCAGGTCGACATCCGCGCGGAGCAGGGCGAGCGCGCCCTCCGTTTCGCGATCTGCGACCACGGACCCGGCATCCCCGACGAGGACCGCGACAAGCTCTTCACCGAGTTCTGGCGCGGTCGCAAGGAGACCGGCGGCGCCGGCCTCGGCCTCGCCATCGCCCGAGCCATCGTCAAAGCACACGGCGGCAGGATCGGCGTCGACACGCGTGTGGGTGAAGGCAGCACGTTCTGGTTCACGCTGCCGACCCTCACCGAAGCTGCCGAACGATCCGCGGCGGACTGAGAATTCCGCGCACCGACCTCGAACCGACGGCGCCAAAGGCGACGGAGGTCGACGAAGGGGCTGGGGCGGGCGGAGTGGGGAGTCCACCCAGAACCCGGAACCCGAACTCGGAACCCGGAACCCGGAACGCGGAACTCGAACGAAGTGAGCCGACCCTTGCGCGAGCACGCGCATCGGGCGCAAAGTCGGGCACATCACGCGAACGTTCCCGAATCGGAGGGCCGATGCCCGACACGCTGACGATTACCGACAATCGAACCGGCAAGCAATACGAGCTCCCCATCGAGTACGGCACGTACGCGCGCGACGGTGCGTTCATCCGCGGCATGGAGCTGCGCGCCATCAAGGTGAACGACGACGACTTCGGATTGCTCAGCTACGATCCGGCGTTCATGAACACGGCGTCGTGCAAGAGCTCGATCACGTACATCGATGGCGAGCGCGGCATCCTGCGCTACCGCGGCTACGCCATCGACGAGCTCGCCGCGAAGAGCAACTATCTCGAGGTCGCGTACCTGCTGCTGAACGGCGAGCTGCCGGCGCGCGCAGAATTGGATGACTGGGTGCACCGCATAACGACGCACACGCTGATCCACGAGAACATCAAGAAATTCATCGACGGATTCCATTACGACGCGCACCCGATGGGTATGCTGGTCAGCACCGTGGCGGCGCTGTCGACGTTTTACCCGGACTCGCGCGACATCCTCGACGCCGAGACACGCGCCAAGCAGGTCGAGCGGCTGATCGCGAAGATGCCGACCATCTCGGCGTTCATTTTCCGCCACATGATCGGCCGGCACTACATCTATCCCGACAACGACCTCAGCTACACGGGCAACTTCTTGAACATGATGTTCCGGCTGATGGACGGGCAGTATCGGCCGGACCCGACGCTCGAGCGCGCGCTCGACGTGCTGTTCATCCTGCACGCCGACCACGAGCAGAACTGCAGCGCGAACGCGATGCGCAGCGTCGGCAGCTCGCACGCCGACCCGTACGTCGCAGTCGCCGCCGCGACCGCGGCGCTGTACGGCCCACTGCACGGCGGCGCGAACGAGCAGGTCGTTCGCATGCTCCAGCAGATCCGCTCGAAGGACCGCGTGCCCGAGTACGTCAAGCGCGCGAAGGCGGGCGAGTTCCGCCTCATGGGCTTCGGCCACCGCGTGTACAAGAACTACGACCCTCGCGCGCGCATCCTCAAGGAAATGGCGGAGCAGGTGCTCGACGTCACGGGCCGCAGCCCCTTGCTCGATCTGGCGATGGAGCTCGAGCGCATCGCCCTCGAGGATGACTACTTCGTCGACCGCAAGCTGTACCCCAACGTCGACTTCTATTCCGGTCTGATCTACCAGGCGATGGGGTTCCCAATGGACATGTTCCCCGTGCTCTTTGCGATCCCGCGCACCGCCGGCTGGCTCGCGCAGTGGCAGGAGATGCTGACCGATCCGGATCAGAAGATCTCGCGCCCGCGCCAGATCTACACGGGCGAGGACGAGCGGCACTACACGCCGATGACGAAACGCGCGCCCGAGGACGAGGTCGAGCCGCAGCTGCAGCCGCACAATACATGAGGTTGACGAGTTGGCGGGTTGCGGGTTGCGGGTTGTTCGACTTCCGCCCGCAACCCGCAACTCATAACCCGCAAACTGGATGCTCGAAGCCGAATGTTCACCCCCCCGCGCTCGGATCAGCTACGGACCCATTGGTGGCCGCGCTCGCGCGACGGGCGCATCGCGACCGCCGCGTTCGTCGCGCTGTTGCTGCTGGCGGAGCCGCCGGCCGTGTATCTTCTCGCGAACCGCATCACGCCGCGGATCGCCGGCGTGCCGTTCCTGTTCGTCTACCTGCTCATCATCTACGCGGCGATGATCGCGGTCATGCTGTGGGCGCGGAGCCGCAAGCTTTGACCGAAACTGGGTGCCGGCTCAAACGAGACTTGCGGGTTCGACCGGTCCGAACAGAAACTCAGACCCGGGAACCTGCAAACCGCAACGCGGAACCCGCAACCCGATAACCCGCAACTCGCAACCCGTAAGTGCAAACCTGGGTCGTCGCGACGGCGCTCATCGGCGTGTACCTCCTGTTGACGCTCGGCGTCGGAGCGGTCGCGAACCGGCGGCTGACGCTGAACGTCGAAGACTTCTTCCTCTACGGCCGGCGCGCGGGGTTCGTCGTCCTCTATCTCACCGTCGTCGGCACGTACCACTCGGCGTTCGCGTTCCTCGGCTCGAGCGGGTTCTTCTATACGCACGGCATCGGGTTCTGGGACGCCGGCACGTGGACGATCATGACGGGCGCGATCACCTACGTGCTGGGCACGCGCGTGTGGGCGCTCGGACGGCGGTTCGGGTACATCACGCCCGCCGATCTGCTCGCGGACTTCTACGAGAGCGAAGCCGTACGCGTGGTCACGGCGCTGGTCTCCGTGGTGTTCACGATCCTCTACATCCAGGTCCAGGCGCAGGGGCTGGGCTACATCATCAACGTGGCGACGGACGGCCGCGTGTCGTTCGAGATCGGCACGCTGATCCTCATCACCATCGCCGCGGCATATTTGATGGCCGGCGGCATCCGCGCGGTCTACTGGACCGACGTGCTCAAGGGCTTCTGGATGTACCTGGCGCTGTGGGCGGGCGGCCTCTTTCTCGCCTACCGCTTGTTCGGCGGGCCGGGCCAACTGTGGAACACGGTCGTCGAGCAACGGCCCGACCTGCTGACGCTGCCTGGACCGAACGGATACTTCACACCCGGCATGTGGTTCGGCCTGACGATCGTCTTCTCCTTCGGCATCGTCTTCCAGCCGCACATGATGATCCGCTACTACTCGGCGATCTCGGACCGCACCATCAAGTGGATCGGAGCAACGACACCGATCTACCTGATCACCATCTACATCCCTGCCGCGCTCGTGGGACTCGGCGGGGCCATCGCCGTGCCGAACCTCGACACGCCAGACCGCGTGTTCCCCGAGTTGCTGTTCACTTACGCGCCCGCATGGCTGACCGGTATCGTGCTCGCCGGCGCAACCGCCGCCGCGATGTCCACCCTCGACTCGATCCTGCACGCGAACACCACCGTGCTCACCCGTGACATCTACCAGCGCTACATCACAAGAAACGCCAGCCAGGCACACTACATCAACGTCGGGCGCATCATTGTGCTCGCGCTCCTCGCCGTCGGCTACTTCCTGTCCATCCGGACGTTCGAGCTGCTCGTGGTCATCGTCTCGCTCTCGGGCGCCGGCGCGCTCCAGCTCATGCCCGCCGTGCTCGGCGTCTGCTTCCCCTCACAACGCGTGCTCACGCGCACCGGCGTGCTCGCCGGCATCGCCACGGGCCTCGTGACGCTATACATCACACTCGTCCTCACACCGCACCCGCTGGGCATACACGCGGGCGTCTGGTCGGTGCTCGCGAACGGCGCCGTCACCCTGATCACGTCGCGCTTCACGCGACCGCCGTCCACCGCCACGGTCGCGCGCATCCACGGCGAGGTCGAGCGCGTCATCTATGGGGGCCGGGAGGGCAGGACTCGCGCGTGAGAAGGAACGAAACCGATTTCAATCGCTGAGAACGCAGAGAACAGGAGGGCGCAGAGGGTTGGCGGGACTCTCTGCGGCCCTCCTTCGTCCTCGGCGACCTCTGCGATTCAGCTGTTGCTGGTTGACACTGCTACTCGAGCTCTATATCGTTCAGGCATGAACGAAACCGTGCTGAACCCGATCCGGTGAGGTGCGAGCCATGAACGCTGAGGCTGTGAAGAGCGCTGCGGCGAAGGCGTTGGCGCCCGAGACGCTGATATTCTCGCTGCTGCACGCCGCATACGCGCTCGGGGATCGGCTCGAGAATCGGCTCGCCTCGGTCGGATCGTCGCTCGCCAAGCATGGCGTGCTCACCACGCTGGTCGACGTCGGCGAGCCGGTCGCCCTGAGTGAGTTGGCGTCTTTCCAGGGTTGCGTGCGTTCGAACATCACGCAGCTCGTCGATCGTCTCGAGGCCGATGGGCTCGTCCGGCGCATCGATGATCCGCAGGACCGGCGCAGCGTGCGGGCCATGCTCACCCCCGCGGGCCGGCGACGCCAGACCGAAGGCGCCGCCGAGATCGGACGCGTGGCGGCCGACTTCGCCGCCTCGCTCTCGGCTCGCGATCGCAAAGTCCTCGACCGTCTGTTCCTCGCCATCGAGTAGCTCGAGCAATCTGCCTCCGCCCCGCGGCGGGGGCCAATGCGGGAACCCTTTGCACGCGAATTTGATTCATGCATGGACGATTCTGGACGATACGATTCATACATGCTTAATAGATGCGGGTTGCAGGTGCCTGGACCTGACGATGCCGCGGGCGCGACCGGGCGAGCAGTACGCGCCGCGTTCATGCCTCGCATAGAGGAGTGAGGACACATTATGTCGATACGTCATCATGGATCAGCCGCGACGGCCCAGAGTGCCGTCGGTTCCGTACGCCGGATCAGGTTCGGTGTGCTGGCCGGCGCGCTGGCGGTCGTGGCGCTGACTTTCGGTGCCACGCCGGCGACGGCGCAGCTCGGTGGTGGTTCGGTGCGTTCGCCGGGCTCGCTGGAGGTGCGGCCGTTCGCCGGCGCGTTCATTGGCACGGGTGATCAGCGGGACCTTCTGGACGACGAGCTGTACACGGGGCTTCAGGCGTCGTGGCGTATCCTACCGGCGTTCGCGGTGACGGGGACGTTCGGTTGGTCGCCGAATCAGGACCGGCTGCGGACGGTGGGTGAGAAGCTGGACGTCTTCCAGTACGACGTCGGTGTCGAGGCGCGCGCCGCGTCGTTGATCGGGAACGGCTCGGTGGACTTCAGCCCGTTCGTCGGTCTGGGTCTGGGTGGCAGGACGTACAGCTACCGCGATCTCGATGCGGACTCGCAGACGCACTTCAACGGTTACGGCGCGGTCGGCGGCGACGTTGGCTTCGGCCGTATCGGCGTGCGGGTCGAGGGCCGTGACTACGTTTCGCGGTTCAAGCCGCTGACGGGTGGAGGTGATGCCGAGGCGCGCAACGATCTCACGCTCGCCGCGGGGCTCTACTATCGGTTCTAGAACCGGTTGGCGGATTCCGGGTTGCGGGTTCGGTCAGTGCGAACG
>JBOHRM010000217.1:0-1819 GCA_050732715.1 Longimicrobiales bacterium | reverse complement strand
CGACGACGTGGTAGCTCACCACGTTCTCCTGCGTCGTCGACTGAAGGCGCACTTGCTCGACGCCGCCGGTGAACGTTTCGTCGCCGTACGCCTGCACTGTGAACCGGACTTCCTGACCGTCTCGAATCTTGCCGATGTCGCTCTCATCGACGTCGGCGAGAATGCGCATCTCGGAGAGGTCTCGCGCGATCAGGAACAGCACCGGCGCCGACATGCTCGCCGCGACCGTCTGCCCCACGTCCACAGTTCGCTCGACGACAACGCCGTCGATCGGCGCGTGGATCTCCGTGTACGCAAGGTTCCGCTTCGCACGCTCGAGCGCGACCTCCGCCGACGCGAACGACGCCTGCGCAACCGTCCGCTGATACTCCGCCGTCTCGAGCTCGCTCGTGGTCATGACCCGGCTCTCGTGTAGCTCGCGGGCGCGGTTCAACTCGCGCTCCGCCTGCTCGAGATCCGCGCGGCTCCGCATCAGGCTCGCCTCGGCGCTGCGGACCTCCTGCCGCAGGAGCGTCGGGTCAATACGCGCAAGCAGCTGGCTCTTCTCCACACGGTCGTTGAAGTCGACGAACAGCTCCGCGATCTGGCCGGATACCTGCGTGCCGACCTCGACCGTCTCGAGCGCCTCGATCGCGCCCGTGCTCGTCACGACCGACTCGATCGAGCCGCGCTCGACCGCCGCGAATCGATACGCTTCCGCGTCCGCGGCATCGCGCCCGACGAATGCCCACACGGTGAAAGACGCCGCCATGACGCCGACCGGAAGCCAGACCTTCTTCCGTTTCATATCCATCACCACGCTGAAGTCGCATTAGGAGCGCGAGCACCACTAGCACCGCGTATGCCGGCCGAGATGCGTTGTGACAGAAGGAGATTTTCTAGTCGGTAAGCGCGAACGGTGCGAATTCCGCAGTCGACCGCTGCCGAACCCGCAGGCAGACGCCTTAGAACAGCAGGACCGTGAGGCTGCGCGGGCCGTGTGCCCCGATAACAAGCGATTGCTCGATGTCCGCCGTCTTCGATGGACCGGCGACGAACACGCCGTAGCCGTCGGGCTCCGCGCCGGCCGGCCGATTCACCCGAATGCGCTCGTACGCCTCGTGCATGTCCGACACGAGCATCCCTTCCTCGAGTAACACCGCCAGATGCTGCGCAATGAACGGCGCAGCGCGGACTCGCATGAGATACTCGGGCAGCCACACCGCGCCGTTCTCGGCGACGCCGAACTCCGCCTCGCAGACGAATAGATCGACGTCCGCGAGCCCGGCCGGATCGGCGTCCGGGCCGAGCCCGCTCGCGCCGGCGACGAGCCCGGGAAAGCTGGAGACGATCCGTTGCGCATCCGGACAATACTCGCGCACGACCTCGCCGAAATCCCTGCCCTCGACATAGGCGACGCGGGCTCCCGCCTCCTCGAGCGCACTCGTGAATCGCTCGCGGAGCACGGACTCCGACGCCGTACCGGGCACCCGAGCGGGAACCGCCACCGCCTCCGGCAGCGGCGGCGAAACCGGCTTGCTCCGCCGGATCGCCCGCAGAATCAAATCACGACTGCTCACGTTCTTCCCGAGTGCGCTCTATCGACCCATGTCTCCGGCTCACCCAGACATGTCCCGTCTTCGCCGACGTATCCATCGTCCCTCCAGTTGGGCTCGAAACGGTCTCAGCCGCAGGGCGGGGCCGTCGATGCCGCCGTCAATCTACTGCCGCCGAGCACCGAATCCATGAGACCGAATCGCCCAGATCGCTTGGCCGCCTTCGCGCGCTCAACCATCACCAAGCCCCGGGCTTGCATTTCATACCACATTGTAGTATAGTC
>JBOHRM010000216.1:0-13169 GCA_050732715.1 Longimicrobiales bacterium | reverse complement strand
GTTTTAGGGTGTAGGTGTACGTGTACGTGTACGTGTACGTGTACGTGTATGGGCAGGGGCACGTGTAGGTGTACGTGTAGGTGTACGTCTAGGTGTCGGAGGTGGGCAACCTGGCGAGCTACAATCTACACTACCCCTACACGTACACTTACACGTAAACGTACACGTAAACCTGCCCCTGCCCCTGCCGTACACCTACACCTACACCGTACACATACACCTACACCTACACCGTACACGTACACGTACACCCAGCATCAGATCAAACCACAATAATGCGCCCCGTTCGCGTGGTCATCGCCACAATCAGGCAGTCCTTGCGCTCGTGCGCCGTTCCTCCGCGAGCACGGCGGTGATCGCGGCCATGTTCGCGATCTCGGAGACGGACGAGTAGTGGTTCAATACGTTGACCGGTTTGCGCAGGCCCATCAGGATCGGGCCGATCACCTCCGCGCCGGCGAGATGTTGGACGAGCTTGTAGGCGATGTTGCCGGATTGCAGGTCCGGGAAGATGAGGACGTTCGCGTCGCCGCGGATCTTCGAGTGTGGGAACGCGGTGTCGCAGATCTCGGGGACGAGCGCGGTGTCGGCCTGCATCTCGCCCTCGATCACGAGGTCGGGCGCGCGCGCGCGGGCAATGGCCACCGCGTGCTTGACCTTCTCGGTGAACGGATGCTTGACCGAGCCGAAGTTGCCGAACGAGAGCATGGCGACGCGTGGCTCGATGTCGAAGTGGTCGCGCGCCACCGCGGCCGCCATCACCGCGACCTCGGCCATCTCGTCCGCGGTCAGCTCGATGTTCACGGTCGCGTCGGCGAAGAACAGCACGTGGTCCTTCATCACCATGCAGTAGATGCCGGACGCGCGCGACACGCCGTCGCGGAGCCCGATGATCTCGAGCGCGGGCCGGATCGTCTCGGGATATGACCGGTTGAGCCCACACACGAGTCCGTCCGCGACGTCGAGGCGAACCAGCATCATCCCGTAGTAGGCCGGGTCGGCAAGCAGCCGTCGTGCGCGCACCGGCGTCACGCCCGCCCGCTGCCGCAGTCGGTACAGCTCATCGGCGTAGCCGTTCAGGTTGTCCGCCACGGCCGGATCGATGACCTCGACGTGCTCGAGCTCGACGCCGAGTCGGTCGGCGCGGGCGTGGATCGTAGCGGTGTTCCCGAGCAGGATCGGCGTGGCCGCGTCCTCGTCGATGATGACCTGGCACGCGCGCAGGACCTTCTCCTCCTCGCCTTCCGGAAAAACAATGCGCCGGCGGGTCGAGCGCTTCGCCTTCTGGAACACACCGCGCATGACCTCGTGGCTGCGGCCGAGGATGCGCCGCTCGAGCACGGCGACGTATTCGTCCCAATCCTCGATCGGCGCGCGCGCGACGCCGGTCTCGACGGCCGCGCGCGCGACCGCGGGCGCCTCCCACATCAACACGCGCGCATCGAATGGCTTCGGGATGATGTAGTCTTGCCCGAACGAAAAGCGCTCGCCGCCGTACGCGTTGATCACCGCGTCCGGCACGTCCTGCTTCGCCAGCGCCGCCAGCGCCTTCGCCGCCGCGATCTTCATCTCGTCATTGATCGCGCGCGCCTGCACATCGAGCGCACCGCGGAAGATGAACGGGAACCCGAGGACGTTGTTGACCTGGTTCGGGAAGTCGGACCGACCCGTCGCCATGATCACATCCGGCCGGGCGCGCTTCGCGTCGTCATAGGTGATCTCGGGGTCGGGGTTCGCCATGGCGAATACGATCGGCCGGTCCGCCATCGAGCGGACCATCGCGGGCGTGACGAGATCTTTGCTCGACACGCCGACGAAGATGTCCGCGCCCTCGAGCGCGTCGGACAGCGTCCGGCGGTCCGTGCGCCGCACGTACTTCCGCTTGTAGGGGTTGGTGTCCTCGTCGCGTCCCTCGTACAGCACGCCCTTCGAGTCGACCATCAACACGTTGTCGGGACGCACGCCGAGCGCCAGATACATGTTCGCGCACGCGATCCCCGCCGCGCCCGCGCCAGCGAACACGACACGCACCTCGTCGATCCGCTTCTCCGCCAGCTCGATCGCATTCAGCAACGCGGCGCTGCTGATGATCGCCGTACCGTGCTGGTCATCGTGGAACACGGGGATGCTCATCTCGCGCTGGAGCGTCTCCTCGATGTAGAAGCACTCGGGCGCCTTGATGTCCTCGAGGTTGATGCCGCCGAACGTCGGCTCGAGCAGGCGGACGCACTGGATCAGCGCGTCGGGGTCCGACGTCGCAATCTCGATGTCGAACACGTTCACGTCCGCGAACCGCTTGAACAGCACGGCCTTCCCTTCCATCACCGGCTTGCCCGCGAGCGCGCCGAGGTTGCCGAGCCCGAGCACGGCGGAGCCGTTCGTCACGACCGCAACCAAGTTGCCTCGCGCCGTGTAACGGAACGCCTCGGCGGCGTTTTCATGGATCAAGCGGCAGGGCAGCGCGACGCCCGGTGTATACGCCATCGACAGGTCGCGCTGCGTCAGGCACGGCTTCGATGCGATGACCTCGAGCTTGCCGGGCCGGCCTCCGTCGTGATATTGCAGGACGTCCAAATCGCGGATCACGGAGCCCTCACCGAGAAAATGAGCAATCGAAGCCGTATATCTTATGCAGGCCCGGGAGGGCCAACAAGGAGCGGCGGGGTCGCCGGGAGCCGGCACGCCGCACGGAGCCGCGGGCACGGCACTCGCTCGAAAGGTGGACTCGCGCGTATGAGCAGACAACGTATTTCACGTTTCGGGCTCGTCACGCTACTCGTGTTGAGCCTCGGCTTCGCGACACCGACACACACGCCGGTCCTGCGCGCGCCGGGCGGCATGGTCGTCTCGGCGAATGCCATCGCCAGCGAGGTCGGCGCACAGGTGCTGCGCGACGGCGGCAACGCGGTCGACGCGGCGATCGCGACCGGCTTCGCGCTCGCGGTCACGCATCCGACGGCCGGCAACATCGGCGGCGGCGGATTCATGGTGATCCGCTTCCCGGACGGCCGGACGACGGCGTTCGACTTCCGCGAGAAGGCGCCGCTCGCCGCGCACGCCGAGATGTTCCTCGACTCGGCCGGCGAGTATTCGTCGGAGATTCATCACAACAGCCACATCGCCGTGGGCGTACCGGGCACGGTCGCGGGCTTCTGGAAGGCGAACGGCACGTACGGTGAGGCCGATTGGGCACGGCTCGTCGAGCCGGCGGTCCGGCTGGCGCGCGACGGCTTCGCGGTGATGCCCGGGCTGGCGCGCTCGCTCGAGTCCGTGCTGCCCCGGCTCGCGCGCTACCCCGCGAGCCTCGCCGCCTACTCGAAGAACGGCGAGCCGTACGCCGAAGGTGAAACGTTGCGGCAGCCCGACCTCGCGCGCACGCTCGAGCGCATCATGCGCGAGGGCCACGACGGCTTCTACCGCGGCGAGACCGCTCGGCTGCTCGCCGACGAGATGCGGCGCGCCGGCGGCCTCATCACCGAGGAGGACCTCGCTCGCTACCAGGCGATGGAACGCGAGCCGGTCACCGGCGCCTATCGCGGCTACGATGTCATCAGCATGCCGCCGCCGAGCAGCGGCGGCGTCGCGCTCATCGAGATGCTCAACATCCTCGAGGGCTACGATCTCGCCGGCATGGGCCACATGTCGGCAGCCTACATCCACCATGTAGCCGAGGCGATGCGACGCGCGTTCCGTGACCGCGCCACGTTCCTCGCCGATGCGGACTTCGCGGACGTGCCCATCGAACGACTGACGAGCAAGGAATACGCGCTCGAGCTGCGCGCGGAGATCGACCCGAACCGCGCCTCGATCTCCGCGCCCACGGACGTTGCCCAGCCCGTCGAGAGCACGCACACCACGCACTACTCGGTCGTCGACGCGAACGGGATGGCGGTAGCCGTGACGTACACGCTCGAAGCCGGCTACGGGTCCAAGATCGTCGTGCCCGGCGCCGGGTTCCTGCTCAACAACGAGATGGGCGACTTCAACGCAGCGCCCGGCCTGACCACCGGCGATGGTCTGATCGGGACCGAGCCGAACCTGGCGCGCCCCGAACAGCGCATGCTGTCCAGCATGACGCCGACGATCCTCGCAAAAGACGGCCGTCTCGTCGCCGTCATCGGATCACCCGGCGGCCGCACGATCATCAACACCGTCCTCGGGCTCACGCTCAACCTCATCGACTTCGGCATGTCCATCGAAGAGGGCGTGGCAGCGCCGCGCCTGCACCATCAATGGCTGCCGGACCGTGTGGGCATCGAAGACGACGGCGCCACGCCCGAAACCGTCGCCCGTCTCGAGGCGATGGGTCACAGCGTACGGGTCCGCGGCCGCCAAGGCGCCGCGCACGCGATCATGGTCGACCCGCGCACGGGCGAGCGCATCGGCGCGCCCGACCCACGCGATCGCGATGCCGGCGCGGCCGGATCGCAGTGACTGAGACGGCCGAACAGCCCGGCCCGGTCGGTGCATAAAACCAGAAGCGCGCCCGGAGGTGATCATGACTCGCCGCCGTAGGAAACCAAGCTGCGCACTCCTACTCTTACTCCTCGCGAACTGCGGGACACCCGACTCGAACAGCATCTCCGATGCCGACGCACTTACGCCGCTCCGGCTCGAAGAGGAGTTGCGCATCGGCAGCGTGGATGACCCCGATGTCGGGTTCTCGCGGATCGGCGACGTCGCGGTCGACCGCGATGGCCTCGTCTACGTCGCGGAAACGCAGGACCTCCGAATCAGGGTCTATGACGCGGAGGGGCCGCGGGTGCGCACGATCGGGCGGGCGGGTCAGGGGCCGGGGGAGTTTGGCTCGATCAGTGGGCTCGGCCTGATCGGCGACACGCTCTGGACCACGGACTTCAGACTGCAGCGCGTGACCCTGATGAACCGGCTGGGTGAGGTTTTTCGTACGTTTCAGATACCGCGACTCGAGCTCCAGCCGCTGCCTGGTATCGTCATGGTGCTCGGACCCGAGAAATTTCGGCCTGATGGCAGCATCACTGCCACCGTAAGGCAGATGATGTTCGCCAGCACTCCTCCTACAGACTCATTCTCGGTGCCCTACGTTCGGCTCGACACCACGGGCAAGGTCTTGGACACACTCCGCTACGACCGCATGGCATTCGCACAAAATCAAAATACCATCGAGGTCGGCAGCCGGAGTATCTCGGTGCCCGAGCCGCCGCCATCCTCTCGTCTGATCGTCGATGTCGGTGATGACCGATTCGTGGTGGACCGTCCGGTCGCGACCGCCGCCGACGGCGCCAGGTTCACCGTGGCATACGTCACCGCCAGCGGCGACACCACGTTTCGCCGCGAGTTCGCATACCGTCCGCGCACGTTCGATTCCGTCGTCATCGACTCGCTGATACAGCGGCGCACGGCCTTTCTCGCTCGCCAAACGAATGTCGATATTGACGCCGTGCGAGCCGCGCTCCGCCAGGCGATCCAGCTGCCCGCATTTCAGTCGCCCATCGCCCACGGTCTAGTGGCCGAGGACAGCGTCCTGTGGCTCCAACGCGAAGACGGCGGCGCGGCGCAGCGCCGCTGGCTGCTGATCGCTCCGGATGGATCACCGCGCGGCATGTTGGAGGTTCCGCGTGCCGCACAGCCGCGCTGGATTCGTGGCGACATCGTGTGGGCCTCGGTTCCTGACGAATTCGATGTTCCCTGGCTCGTCCGATATCGTCTCGTTGCGACGGAGGACGGCGCGCACTAGCCTGGCCATCCCGGTAGCTTCGCCACCGCCAGGGTTCCCGCCAGCCGAGCCAGGGTCGCCTCGGGCGCGGTGACGATCTGACGCCACGTGACGCGGACCACCTGAAAGCCTCGGGCAGACAGATCGACGTCCCTCTGGTGGTCACGCTCGAACTGACTCCGTGACGAGTGAAAGGCGAAGCCATCAACCTCCACCACCAGCCGCTCCGACCGCCAGAAGAAGTCGACCTCGTAACCGCCCACCCGAACGTTCACCGCGGGCACCGGAAGTCGCGCCTTCCGCACCAGCGCAAGGAAACGCTCCTCCGCCTCCGATCGGGTCAGCGCCAGGCTGACCGAGTCCTGGACCAGGGCGCGCAGTGAACGATACCCTCCGCGTTTGGGGTGGCGGGCGATCAGCGACAACACCTCCGCGCGACTCGCCAAGCGTGCCTTCTCCGCTCGCGCCACCGCCTGTTCCAGTTCTCTGGATCCAACCGCCCTCGCAAGGTCGAGCAGCGTTCGAGCAGGGGAGGTCGTCGGAATGCCGTCGACGGTCGCAACATCGCCCGGTTCGAGCGCCGGACCGCGATGGGCGCGGACGCCGGGACGCCGGCAACGCCTGCCATCCGTCAACGTGACGTCCACAGGGGCCGATTCGCCCGGATGCGCGAGCAGGCACCAGAGCGCCGCGGCGCTCCGATGGCTAACGGACGCCCCAGCGCCGCAAGCAAGCACCGCCGCCATCTCCTTCTCGCGCGGCGAAGCCATGGGACCGACACGGTAAACCCCGCGCTGGATCGGCCGCAGACGCTTCGTCTTCACGCCGTGCTTGACCGCACCCAACCCCGCACCCGCGCGAAGCAACTGCGCCCGCGTCACCAGGCCGTGTTGTACAGCTGCGATCCCGTTGATCCGATCTTCGATGTTCGGCTTCATCAGCGGCTCCTCATTCCCAACTGACCGTCAGCCACGTGCGGGGTCAGTCAGGCATTCCATTCGTGATCAATCGACCACGACCTCGCGGCGATGAGGCGGCGATTGGTCGCTTGAGCATAGATATCATGCCCAAACGGCCCAACACCGTGTCTCGCGCAACTCGTGGTCATTTCGGTAGCCTTGGCCGTGGCCGGCGACGCGACGGAAACAGCTCAGCGTGCGCGAGCCCTGTCGTTCGGACATCGATCGCCGAGACGCGCCAGCCCTACATGCATGCGGCGCGTAAGCTGTAAGCGTCGCTGTGGCGTCTCCATGGCTGGTTGGGTCTTGTAGAACCCGGTGCCCGGCAAGCGCCGAGCACGCGATCGGACGGCGTAGGCACGAGCGGCTCTCCGTTGTCGAGCAGATCCGCCTGCTCCGCTCGGCGGCTCGCTCAATCATTCGAATGGAAGGTCGTGCGACACTACCTCGGCGGCGAGCGTGGCGGCTGGAGCTGACTCGCCACTCGTGCCTGACTCGCTCCTCGTTCAATCGTACCGCTTGACTCGTCGATCGTAGCTCCGGTAGCTACGCTTCAAATAGTCGAGCCTCGAGCTCTGGCGTGAATCGGGTGACGGTGTCCCGTGCGAGGCCGTTCGCTTTGCAGATTTCCGCGTACAGCTCACCGCTCTTGCGCAGTGACCGCGCTTGCGTGACGGGATCCAGCTCGACCAGACCGAACCGCAGGTTCCAGCCCTCCGCCCATTCGAAGTTGTCGGTCAACGTCCAGTGGAAATAGCCGTCGACACGAACGCCGTCGCGAAGCGCGCGATGCAGCCAGGCGATGTGGTTGACGAGGAACGCCGGCCTCCGCGCGTCGCGCCGGTCCGGTACGCCGTTCTCCGTGACGAAGAGCGGAAGCCCGGTGCCCTGCAACCCACGCAGCACGCGATACAATCCTTCCGGAAATACCTCGCCGAAGTTCCCGTCGCTGATCTCGCCGTCCGGGTTCTGGACGCGGTGGCCGAAGGCCGTGGCGGGCGAGCGCCAGTCGAAGGCCACGAGCTCGCGTGAGTAGTAGTTCAGGCCGAGGAAGTCCGCGGTGCCGCGAAGCCGCGGCTCGCTCCGTGACCCGAGTGCGCGCGGAAGGCGCCCGTGTACGATGGCATCCACCACGCTCTGATGGATCAAGCGATCCTGCATGGCCAGGACCACACGATCGAGACGCGAATCCGGGCGGACCGGATCGAGCGCTTGCACGTTGTGCGCGATGCCGACGCGCGCGTGCGGCTGGCGCGCATGGATGACCCGATAGGCCGCGGCATGCGCGAGCAGCAGATTGCACAGCACGCGCAGTGTCAAACCGAAATCGCTTCTGCCGGGTGGGAACGTCGTCTGGTGCCGCTCGCCGTCACCGCCGCCGCCAAGGTATCCGAGCACGGCGTAGATCGCGGGCTCGTTCACGGTGATCCATGAGTCGCAAAGATCGCCGAGCCGTTGGATCACGCGATCCACGTAGCGCTCGAACGGCACGACCGCCTCCGGTCTCTCCCAACCCCCGCGCTGCGCGAACCACAACGGATTGCTGAAATGGTGCAGCGTGACCATCGGCTCGATGCCGCGATCCCGCAGCGCCTGAAGCATCGATCGGTATCGATCGATCGCGGCATCGTCGAAGTACCCCGCGCGCGGCTCGATCCGGCTCCACTCCACGCCCAGGCGATGGGCGTTGTTGTGGAGTCGCGTCATCCACGCGAGGTCCGCCGTGAATCCGCCGTCCCACCAATCGCACGCGCGGCCCGACCGCTGCCCGCCGGCGATATGGCCGGCACCCTGCTCCCATTCCCACCAGTCCGAGCCCCGATTGTCACCCTCGTTCTGATAACCCGAGGTCGCGCAGCCCCAACGAAAGCCGTCAGGGAAAACCAGCGATCCAAAGTTCATCGAGCGACAGGGCGTCGACGCCGGGCGCGGCGCCTGGAGCCAACGCCTTCGGCGAGTTGGGCGAAATGGGCGGGCCCCTCATTGACAGCTATTCGAATACGGACAATATTAGACTTTGAGTCCGTATTTGGAGGTGGTCCTATGAGCGCACCGGCAGCCGCGCCCGCACCACGCTCGCCTTCGCCTCGACGGCAGGCGGAAGCTGGGTTGCGCGCGTTTTTCCGGATCGGTGAGTTGTGGCGGCTGTCCGTCGATGAGCAGGTTCGCCTGCTCGGCTCACCATCGCGGTCGACGTATTTCAAGTGGAAGAAAGAGGGGTCGGCGTCGCTGCCGCGAGATGTGCTCGAGCGGATCTCGTACGTGCTGGGCATCTACAAGGCGCTCCAGGTTTTGCTTCCCGACGAGCGCGCGGCCGACGGCTGGATACGGAAGCCGAACTCGGCACCTCCGTTCGGTGGTCGCTCGGCGCTCGATCGGATGCTCTCGGGTAATCTTGCCGACCTGTACGTGGTGCGACAGTACCTCGACGCCGAGCGCGGCGGCTGGAACTGAATTGTCACGCAAGCCGGTCGTGCCGGTCCGGCCGGTCGTGTGGAAGCCGTGCTACCGAATCGTGCCGAGCCGTTTCCCACCGATCGATCTCTTCGAGCGGATCGCGCCTCCGGAAGACTGGGACGCGTTGATCGAGCTGGAGTCACGCACGAACGACCGGCTTCGTGACCAGCTCGGCGTGATCAGTCTCGTCCCTCCGGAGGATCGGGTGGTGGGTCCTGGCGCCGGCTACGTCATGGCCGCGTTCACGCATGTCACGCCCGAAGGCGGCCGTTTCACGGATGGCACGTACGGGGCGTATTACTGCGCGCGCGCGCTCGAGACGGCTGTTGCGGAGACGATGTTCCAGCGCGCCCGGTTCCTGGGGCGGACGAAGGAGCCGCCGATGCATCTCGATATGCGCGTCCTGGTGGCCGATCTCGACGGCAGACTGCACGATCTCCGCGGGCAAAGCCGTTCGTTTGGCGCCGTTTACGATCCTGACAGCTACGTCGCATCGCAAGCGTTCGCCCGTGGGTTGCGCGAGGCGGGCACGAACGGAATCGCGTGGGATAGTGTTCGTCACGCTGACGGCGAATGCGCGGCGGCGTTTCGGCCGCGGCTGATCGCGCGCTGCCGGGAGCAGCGGACGTTGACCTACGTGTGGAACGGTGAACGCATCATCGAAGCGTACGAGAAACGGCCGTACCCCCGCCGACACCGATCGGAGTAGAATCGGGTTGCGAGTTGCGAGTTGCGGGTTGCGAGTTGCCCTGCCGCCACCGCCTTTCAGCGATCGCTGGTTACTGGCCAGCGGCATAGAGCGCTGGCTAGCGCTTTCCAAGTCGTGAGGCGCTCACGACCTACTGTAAGCCGTACTATTCGCTGCGGAGCGCGTGCACGGGGTCGGCGCGGATCGCGGTTCGCGCGGGCACTACGCTCGCCAGGAGAGCGACGAGCAGCAGCGCGATCGCGGCGCTGCCGTAGCTGACGACATCACGTGGGGACACACCGAACAGGAGGTCGGCGAGCCGCGGTGCGAGCAGCCACGCGAGCACGAGGCCGATGCCGACGCCGAAGCCCACGACACGAACACCTCGCCCGATCACGTCGCCGATGAGGCGCCCTCGTGTCGCGCCGAGCGCGACGCGCACACCGAGCTCGCGCATGCGCTGCGCGACATCGAACGCGAGCACGGAATAGAGGCCGAGCGCGGCCAGAAGCAAGGCGAGCGCGCCGAACGCGGAGAACAGCGACGCGCCGAGCTCCCAGGATCGCGTATATGGACTCATGACCTCGTGCATCGTCCGCACCTGGACGAACCGTACGCGCGGATCCATTGCAATGAGCTCGCGTCGGACCACGTCCGCGATGCCGAGCGCGGCGTGATCGCTCTCTGCGCGCAAAAATAGCCGGTTAGGCACAATGCTGGGGGAGCTTCGGTCCGAGGCGAGCTGCGCCGCTGGCATCCAGACGTGGAAGCCAGCGGTGGGCTCGAACGAATAGTCCGACACGTTCCGCACGACGCCGACCACTGTCCGGCACTGGTCGCGGAGCACGAGGCAGCCGCCGATCGCATCGCCACTGGGCCAGCCCGCGCGGGCGAGTGCCTGGTTGATCACGGCGACGAGGGGCGCGCCGTCACGATCACGGGCCGTGAACACCCGACCCTCGGCCAGACGGGTCCCCAGCGCGTCGAAGTAGCCGGGACTCACCGAGTGGAGAGAGGCGTGCCCCTCGTTCGTAGCGTCGTCGAAGTCGCGGCCGGGAATGTCGATACGGTCTCTATACGAAGGCATGTCGAACGGAGCGGTCGCCGACGCCGCTACGACGGCGACCCACGGTAGGCGCTGCAAACGGTCTGCCGCAAGCTCGAAATACGCTGCGCGCTCGGACGCCGTCATCGAACCTCGCGCAAAAGTCAGGTCGGCGACGAGGAGGCCGTCCGGCTCGAAGCCGAGGTCGGCGCTGCGCGCGTAGTCCAGGCTGCGCACGAACAATCCGGCGCCGACGAGCAGCAAAACCGAGAGCGCAGCCTGCATCAAGACGAGCACGCCGCGCAGGCGCGCCGTCGATCGGGTGCTCCCGCCCGCCGCGCGCGAGCTCAACACGTCGACCACCGCCCGGCGCGACGTCTGAATCGCTGGCAGGCAGGCGGCGAGCAGTCCCGCCATGAGCGCGATTGCCGCCGTGACCGCGATCGCTCGTCCGCCAAGCGCGGTCGCGCTCCAATCGACATCGGGCAGGAGCTTCGCGCCGAGCGCCGGCGCCGCGGCGTAGGCGATGACGAACGCGAGCGCGCCGCCGAGCCCGGCGAGCACGAGACCCTCGAGCAGCAACTGCACCACGAGCCGGCCGCGCGGCACGCCCAGCGCCAGACGGATGCCGATTTCATGGCGCTGGCGCACAACGCGTGCGAGCAACAGGTTCGCGACGTTCACACAGGCGATGAGCAGCACGAGCAGGGCGACGGCGCCGAGCCACCGAGCGACGTTCATCTCCGGCGGCACGAACGGGGCGCGGGCAGGGATCAGCGATCCGAACGCGATGGCGCCGGCCGCGTCATCATCGCCGCCTTCGATCGCTTCCGAGCCCGCGCGGTGTAGCGCAGTCGCCTCGGCCGCCGCGGCCGCCGGCGTGACCCCCGCCGCAAGGCGAGCTTGAGCAGAGAGCCAGAGCATGCCGCGGCCCGTGAAGTACTGGCCATCGCCGTAAAGGAGGGCCCCGGCCGAGTGCAGCGGCAACCACATGTCGATCTGCCGGACATCCACACCGGTGAAATAGCGTGGCGCGACACCGATGATCTTGTAAGGGCCGTGGCCGAAGTCGATGGACTCGCCGAGGACCGCCGCCGATCCGCCCAACGCACGCTGCCAGTAGCCGTGGCTCAAAACGATGACCGGCGCAGCTCCGGCCAGGTCCTCGTCCTCATCGAAGAAGCGGCCGAGCGCGGCGCGCACGCCCAGCATGCGGAAGTAGTTCCCCGTCACGAGCGCCGCCTGCGCGCGTTCCGCTTCCTCGCCATGCCCGAGTGTCAGTGTTGCCCAACCCTGCGCGGAGACCTCACGGAAACCGCGCGCGGACCGCAGGTCCTGGTACTTGGGATAGCTGAGCGCAAGCGCGCGGTACGTGCCGCTGAACGGGCTGGTCCGCTCGACGAGCACGCGCACGACCTCGTCCGGCGCCCGAATATGCGCCGGCGGCGAGAACCAGAGCCGGTCGACGATGCGGAACATCGTGCCGTTCACGCCGATGCCGAGCGCGAGCGCCGCCACGATCGCCGCGCTGAGACCCGGCGATCGCCGCAGCGCGCCGAGCACCTGAATCGCGGAGTCCTTCACGCCGCGCAGCCGGTCGAACATCCATTGTCGTATGGCGGCGCTGCGGTCGATGCGCACCAGCTCGCGACGGTACCACCACTCCGTGCCGAAACGGCGGCGGGCCTCGCGCTCGGCAGCGTCACGCGACAACCCGCCGGCCACCAAATCGTCGACCGTGCGCGCGAAGTGGAAGCCCAGCTCTTCCGCGATGTCCCGCTCGACACGACGAATGCGAAACAGCCGCCGGATGCGGCCGCCCTCGCCGCCGCCGGCACGGCGTCCGCCCCGCTCACCACCGCCGCGGGGTCCACCGCGCTCGCTCATGCCGCGCCTCCCGCCGGCGATGACGAGCTCGCGTCCTCCGCCTTCAACACGCGACGGATCGCTCGCGCGTACTCCGCCCAGTCGCGCGACTGTGCCTCGAGCTGCGAGCGGCCCTTCGCCGACAACGAGTAGTACTTCGCCCGTCGGTTGTTCTCCGAGACACCCCACTCGGGCCGCAGCCACTTGCGCCGCTCCATCCGGTGCAGCGCCGTATAGAGCGCGCCCTCCTCGAGCGCGAGCACGCCATGCGTGGTCTCGCGCACCCACCGCGCGACGTCGTAGCCGTGACGCGGACCCTGCGCCAGCGCCTTCAGCACCAGGAAATCGACCGTGCCCGGCAACAGCTGCGCCATCTCGACCTCCGCGTACCCCTCATGCATTGATGGGAAAATGCGATGCCGAGGAACGCGCGGTCAAGGGTGGTGAGGTTCGTGAGCG
>JBOHRM010000215.1:0-1163 GCA_050732715.1 Longimicrobiales bacterium | reverse complement strand
GGTACGACGTGTTCGGGTTGCGGATCGTGGCGTCGCCGGACTCACGCAGAACATCCGGCACGTCGCCCAGCCTCCCGCTCACGCCGTTGTCGGGGCAGAACTCGCCGTAGCCGCCCTCGTAGCGCAGGTCGAACGGCATCTCGGGGCCGGCCGGATCGGCGCCCGCGAAGCTGAGGATATGGTTCTGCGTCGGGTTGAAGTCGCCCTCGCCGCCGGCGCCGTAGACGGAGACGCGCTCCGGGTTGCCGGCGTTGCCGCCGCCGGCCGAGTTGAGCGGTGCGAGCCCGGGCACGAGATTCTGGCGCAGCGACCCGTCATCCATGCCGACATCGAATTGGAACTCGAGGATCGATTCGATGTTGTTCTTGTTCGACGGGTTGAAGATCTCGCGGTACGCGTTGCCGCCGCTCGCGGGCGTGCCGGTCGTCACGAGGCCGTAGCCGAGCGCCTCGAGCTCCTCGAACTCGGCGAGGGCCGCCTGCTGCGAGGCTTGTGACGGGTCGAGCTGATACGTCGCGCCGAGCAGGAACGCCGCCGCGCCGCGCGTGAACCGACCCGCGTTGCCACCGGTCGCGACCTCCGGCAGGTGCTGCTTCGCCTGCGTCAAGTCCTGCACGATCTGGTCGAACACTTGCTGCACGGTCGCGCGTTCGAGCAGGAACGCCTCATCCGGATGCGTGATCTCTTGCAGGATGAGGGGCACGGCGAGGTTTTCGGGTTCCCAGCTCTCGGCGAGGCCCCAGAGCTGGATCGCGTACCAATAGGCGAGCGAACGGCCGAACAGCGCCTCGGCACGGATTCGCTCGCGCTGGGCTTCGTCCGTGAACTCGACGGCCTCGATCCGCGTGAGCACGACGTTCGCATCGAAGACCGTGCTGAACGTCCGGTTGTAGTGATCACCGATGGTACCGTCGTTCGTCGCCTCGCTGAACTCGTCGATCTGGAACGTGAATCCGGGAATGTTGACGTTGAACTGGAGCGTTGCCAGATCGCCGCGCAGGTCGGCGATCTCACGCCAGTCGGTGTCAGTGATCATGTTGCGCGCGCGCACGTACACCGCCGTGACCGCCTGCTCCATGTGCCCCGGTGTCTTGAAGTAGTTCTCGGGGCTGATGAACGTCTTGGGCTCTGGCGTCAGGAAATCTTCACAGCCGGCGAAAAGC
>JBOHRM010000214.1:0-10794 GCA_050732715.1 Longimicrobiales bacterium | reverse complement strand
CGGGTGGTGGCCCGCTTTGGCCCGCCCAACGCGTAGCAATCGCGTTCACAACGACGCCCACGGAGCTCGTCGCCGCTAGAACGCTCACGCTGCACCGCTCCCCCAGGCTGGGGGAGCGGTGCAACCTACGACCCGCGGTCAGGTGAGGCGCTTCTCGAACCAATGGTGCGCGTACGGCTCAGCGTTGAACGGCGCCACCTCGACGTAGCCCGCGCTGCGATACAGGCGAATCGCCTCGACGAGTGAGCGGTTCGTCTCGAGCTGAACCGTGCTCAGGCCGAGCTCTCGCGCCTGCGCCTCGAGCGCCACCAGCATCCGCCGCCCCAACCCCAAGCCACGCACCGACCCGGCCACCCACATCCGCTTGAGCCACCCGACATCAGGCGAGACCGCCTTCACTCCACCGCACGCCACCGGCTCGCCATCGACCGTCGCAACCACGAACGCGCCGCGCGGCGGCCGGAGCTCGGCATCGTCCGCGGGGATGCTGCGCGCCGGGTCGTAACCGCCCTCGAAACGGGCCTCGAGCTCCGTGTAGTACTGCGAAACGCACCACCGCGCCCCGCCAATCGCGGGATCTACCCGCTCGATCCGCACCCCTGCGGCCCGAAGGAGACGATGCACGTCCGCCATCGCCGCAACCAGGCGCTCGCGCTGGGCCGCGGAAAGAGGCGCCAGAATCGCTTCGGCCGTCTCGTCCGAGCGACGATTCATCTCCTCCAACTCCGCGAGCCCCGCGGACGTCAGCCCCGCGCGACGCACACGCTCGTCTTCCATCCCCGGCCGCACCGCGACCAGCCCCTGCGACGCCAGCGACTGCACCATCCGAGTCAAGTATCCCGAGTCCAGGCCGAGCCGCGCACGCAAATCGCGCAGGTCCGCACCACGCCGACCGATCTCGAACAAAACCCGCGACTCGCCGAGCGGACGGTCCCGGCCAAGAAAATGATCCTCGAGCGCCCCGACACGCTGCGTCACGAGTCGATTGAAGCGCCGAACCTGCGTCACCTGATCGCCGTCCATTCTCTGACTTTAGTCAGATGTTGTGCCCTGTCAAGCGGCCGGCTTGAGCGAGTGTCAGGGCCGGCGTAGCTTGACGGCGCGCAAGGCGGAGCCGCCGACCTTGCTCATGTTTTGGATCGCAAGGGGATCTCCGTGACGGGTGGGATGACACGATTGTGAAGGCCGTCGCGGTGTCTCCGGGCAAGGCTGGCAGCGTTCATCTCGTCGACGTAGCGAAGCCCTCAGTCGACGATGTCGCGAACGGCCGCGGCGTGCTCGTGAAGGTGTTGCGCGTCGGCGTCGATGGCACCGACAAGGAGATCAACGACGCGCTGTACGGCCAGGCGCCGCCCGGCTCCGATTTCCTGATCATCGGCCATGAGAGCCTGGGCGTGGTCGAGGCGGTCGGCGGTAACGTGACCGAGCTAGAGCCGGGCGATTACGTGGTGGCGACGGTGCGACGGCCGGGGTCGAGCCTCTACGACCGCATCGGCATGTCCGACATGACCACGGACGACACCTACTTCGAGCGTGGGATCAATCTGCGCCATGGCTTTCTCACCGAGTATTACGTCGACGAGCCCGAATACGTCGTTCGTGTGCCGATGGCGCTGAACGATGTCGGCGTACTGTTGGAACCGACGAGCATCGTCGAGAAGGGCATCGCGCAGGCGTATGAGATTCAGCGACGCCTCCGGGTCTGGCGGCCACGCCGTGCCGCCGTCCTGGGCGCGAACGCGCTCGGCCTGCTGGCAACGCTGATGCTGCGGCTGCGCGGGCTCGACGTCGTGACCATGGCGCGCACGCGGCCGCCGTACCTCAACGCGGCGCTGATCGGGGAGATCGGCGGGCGCTATGTCAGCACGCGTGATCGCACCCTCGCGCAGGCGTCCGACGAGTACGGCCCGTTTGACATCATCCTCGAGGGTACCGGCTTTTCGCCGCTGGCGTTCGAGGCGATGGAGGTGTTGGCGAAGAACGGCGTGCTGGTCCTGCTCAGCGTCACGCAGGGCGAACGCACGGTCGAGGTGCCGGCGGACAAGATCAATCTCGGGTTCGTGCTCGGCAACAAGGTCGCCGCCGGCAGCGTGAACGCGAACCGGGACTATTTCGAGCGTGGCGCGGTAGACCTGTCAGCCGCGGAGCTGCAATACCCGGGTTGGCTGTCGAAGCTGTTGACGCACCGCGTCGTCGGGCTCGACAACTACGAGCAGATGATGCAGCTGCTGACCGAGGAGAAGGCGATCAAGGTCTTCGTCGACGTGGCCGGCTAGTAACGCGCATGGCGTATCAACCCATCGAGAACTACGGCCTCATCGGTGACCTCTACACCGCGGCGCTCGTGGGGATGAACGGCTCGATCGACTGGTTCTGTTGCCCGCATTTCGATTCGCCCAGCGTCTTCGCCGCGATTCTCGATGACGAGAAGGGCGGACGCTTCAAGATCGAACCGACCTGCGAGGGCGTCGCGCCCAAACAGTTCTATTGGCCCGAGACGAACGTGCTCGTCACCCGCTTCCTCGCGCCCGACGGCGTCGGCGAAGTCACCGACTACATGCCGATAGGCCGCGGTCCCAAGGCGATCGGGCAGCACCAGATCGTCCGGCGCGTCAGCGCGATTCGTGGCGCGATGCCGTTTCGCGTCGAGTGTTTCCCCGCGTTCAACTACGCCCGTGATGAGCACCGGGTCGATCTGATGTCGGACGGCGCGTGTTTCCATTCACCGAGCGTCAGTCTGGGTCTCGCGTCGAGCGTTCCTCTCGTTCGAGTCGGCAACGGCGTGGCCGCCGAGTTCTGTCTCGACGAGGGTCAGATGGTGACCTTCCTGCTGCAAGACATCCCGCCCGGAAGTGGGTGCGGCGCGTCGCTGTCCGACCGAGAGGCGATGGAAGACTTCGAGCGAACGATCGAGTATTGGCGCCGCTGGCTCTCGCGATGCAGCTACACCGGCCGGTGGCGCGAGACCGTCTATCGATCGGCGTTGGCGCTCAAGCTGCTCACGTTCAAGCCCACCGGCGCGATCGTCGCGGCGCCGACGTGCAGCCTGCCAGAGCGGATCGGCGGCGTTCGAAACTGGGACTACCGCTACACGTGGGTGCGCGACGCCGCGTTCACACTGTACGCGCTGATGCGCATCGGCTTCGTCGAAGAGGCGACCGAATTCATGCACTGGCTCGATGCGCGCGCGCACGAGCTCCAGACCGGCGATCCGCTGCACGTGCTCTATGGCATCGACGGACGCCATACCCTCGAGGAGACGACGCTCGATCATCTCGACGGGTACCGAGGCTCACGGCCCGTCCGCATCGGCAACGGCGCCTACAATCACCTTCAGCTCGACATCTACGGCGAGCTGATGGACTCGGCCTACCTCTACAACAAACACGGCACGCCGATCTCGTACGACCTGTGGACGCACCTGCGACACCTGATCAATTGGGTGTGCGACAACTGGCAACGAGAGGACGAAGGGATATGGGAAGTCCGAGGTGGACGCCGGCACTTCGTCTACTCGAAGGTCATGTGCTGGGTCGCCGTCGACCGCGGCCTGCGCCTCGCCGATAAACGCTCGTTCCCCGCCGACCGCAGCCGCTGGCTCACGGTCCGCGACGAGATCTACGAAGACATCATCGCCAACGGCTGGAACCCGAAGCGGCGAGCGTTCGTGCAACACTACGGGAGCGAGTCGCTCGATGCGGCGAACCTCATCATGCCGCTCGTGTTCTTCCTCTCGCCGACGGACCCGAGGATGCTGGACACGCTCGACGCGATCAACCGTCCGCCGCGGCAAGGAGGTTTGGTCTCGACCAGTCTCGTCTACCGGTACAACGTGGATGATAGGATCGACGGCATGACGGGCGAGGAGGGGACGTTCAGCATGTGCACGTTCTGGCTCGTCGAAGCGATGACGCGCGCCGGGCGTGACGATCGAGCGCGGCTCGATGAGGCGAGGCTCATCTTCGAGCAGATGCTGGGCTACGCGAATCATCTCGGGCTCTACGGCGAGGAGATCGGTCCGAGCGGCGAGGCGCTGGGCAACTTTCCTCAGGCGTTCACGCACCTCTCGCTCATCAGCGCCGCGTTCAATCTCGACCGGGCGCTCAGCGACCGATGAACCTCATCCAATCCGCCGTGGTGGCGCTGGTCATCGGTGCCGGCGCATTGCACGGTCTCGGCGGCGCAGCGGCCGCGCCGTCGACTCCGCTCGTTGCGCAGGCACGGCGTTCGCCCCCTCTCGCGCGAACCGTCGCCGTGGCTCAGGACACTGGACGGCCGCCGCGGCTACGCATCGCCGCCGACGGCCGGCGCATCGTGCAAGAGGATGGCACTCCGTTCTTCTGGCTGGGCGATAGCGCATGGGAGCTGTTCCACCGGTTGAACCGAGAGCAGGCCACGCGCTACCTGGAGGACCGCGCTCGCAAAGGTTTCAACGTCATCCAGGCCGTGATCCTCGCCGAGCTGGATGGGCTTCACGAGCCGAACGCGGAAGGCCACACGCCGCTCCTGAATGACGATCCGACGACGCCGAATGAAGCGTACTTCGAGCACGTCGACGCCAACGTCGACATCGCCGCCGAGCTCGGCATGTACGTCGGGATGCTCCCTACCTGGGGCGACAAGTTCAATCGACGTTGGGGGATCGGGCCCGAGGTGTTCACACCGGAGAACGCGCGAGCGTACGGTGAGTTCCTCGGCCGGCGCTATGTGGATGATCCCATCATCTGGATCCTTGGCGGCGATCGGATCCCCGAATCGGACCAGCACCACGCGATCATTCGGGCGATGGCCGATGGCATTCGCGCCGCGAGCGGCGGCCGGCAGCTCATCACCTACCACCCGATGGGCGGCCGCAAGTCGTGGGAATGGTTCCACGGCGACGATTGGCTCGACGTGCACCTCTTTCAATCCAGCCACGGCCAACGCGACCTCGCCAATGATCGGCTGACCGATGAGGGGTACGGCTTGCGGCCTGCCAAGCCGGTGATCGACGGCGAACCGCGATACGAGGACCACCCCATCGACTGGAATCCGGAGGAAGGCTGGTTCGAAGCCTTCGACATCCGGCAGGCAGCGTATTGGTCCGTCCTCGCGGGCGCCGCGGGCCACACGTACGGCGATCACAACATTTGGCAGATGTGGGAGCCAGGCCGTGAACCGGTCTCCGCGGCGCGCACGCCGTGGCGCGAAGCGCTGGACCACCCCGGCGCGGCGCAGATGGGCTACATGAAACGGCTCTTCCTGTCGAGGCCGTTCCTCGACCTCGTGCCCGACCCGTTCGCCGCAGTCAGCGTCGCCGAAGAAGTCGAGAAAAACGATGGGCCCGACCACATCCGCGTCGCACGCGACGCCCACGGCCGATATCTGATCGCCTACACACCGTACGGTCGGCCGATCGAGATCGACCTGTCCCTCCTGTCCGGCGATGAGGTGCGCGCGTGGTGGTTCGATCCGCGGACGGGCGTCGCGACCGCGATCGGGTCGCTGCGCCGCGCAGGGAGGCACTCCTTCGATCCGCCGGGCGACGTCGAGCGCGGCAACGATTGGGTCCTCGTCATCGATGACGCCGCGCAGGGATACGCCGCGCCGGGAACCCGCTGAGGCCGCTGAATCGGTGAAGCAGCGTTGCCTTGACAATGGTGTTCCCACGGGAACATTTTCGAGTGTGAACCCAGGCACGGAGAGGGTATGTCCGCCGGAGATGGCGTACTCAGCAGTCAAGAAACGGCAGATCGACTCGGCTATACGAGACAGCACGTCCGTCGATTGATTAGAACCGGCCAGCTGCGCGGCCACAAGGTTGCCCGCGACTGGGTCGTCGACGCAGAAAGCGTCGATCGGTACATCGCGGCTCTGGAGAATCACGAGCTTCAGTTCGCCGAGCCGTTCGCAACCCGAGCGCCGCGGGAGGTCGCCACCGATGGCCTCTCCGTCACGGACATCATGACCGGAGGAGAAGCGTCGCTCGACCTCAAGCGTCATGCGAAACGAATGGCATGGGCGAACGGTGATCGCCCTGACTATACGACGCACGCGATTCGGCAGGGGGATGCGCGTGTAATGGACGAGCTCTCGCCGAGCAGCGTTCATCTGATCGTCACGTCGCCTCCGTACTTCGACCTCGTCGAATACGAAGCTCCGCGCGGCACGGCGGGGCAGATCGGCAACCTACAAGATTACCGAGCCTTCCTCGACGAGCTCGATAGGGTCTGGCGGCGGTGCTTCGATGCGTTAGCGCCAGGTGGTAGGATGTGCATCGTCGTCGGCGATGTCTGCCTGTCACGCCGCGAGGCTGGACGGCATCATGTTCTCCCTCTACACGCGGACATAGGTACGCGGTGCCGCGAGGTTGGCTTCGACTACTTGACGCCAATCCTCTGGTCCAAGATCGCAAACATGAGTACGGAGGTGGCTGGCGCTGCGCGTTTCCTAGGGAAACCGTATGAGCCGAATGCGGTCATCAAGAATGATACGGAATACATTCTCATGCTGAGGAAGCCCGGAAGCTATCGTAGGCCGACGGCAGTTCAGCGTGCGCTAAGCCTACGCGTCTCCCGGGACTTCGCCCGGGAGACGGGGCGCCTTCGGCGCAGCTTGATGAAAGATAATGGGCAGAAGGCAGCTTCATGGCCAGGCAAGGTGCGGCCACCCCTTGGCGCCTGACGGCGCCGCTGTTGCCACTCCACCCCACCACCGCCGCTGAGGCACCCCGCCCCAAAGCGCGAATAGGGGAAAGGTGGCTGGACGGTGAACGGAGGTTGGGGGCAGTATGGGAGTGGAGCGGACTTGCGGAGGTCGCGATGTCGACGGTCGAGCGGGAGGGCGCGCTGTACGCGGAGCTGCTGGACGGCGTGTACGATTGCGTGGACCGGATCGTGTTGCGCGCCTATTGCCGTTTCTTGCAGGGGCCGGGCGGTTTTCGCCTGTGGTGGCGCCGGTGGCAGGGTTCGGAGGAGCGGCTGAACAACAAGCAGATCATGCGGCTGGCGGGACGGTTCTCGCGGCGCGTGCGAGCGTGGGCGGAGCAGCACGGGGTGCCGGTGATTTTCGCGCACGCAGGCGAACGCAAGGATGAGGTCGCGGCGAAGCACCTGCCCAAGGACCCGGCGTTCCGCGGGGTCTTTCTGATCGTGGCGGGCCGGGCGCCCGCTTCGGTGTGGGAGGTGGTCTCGACCGCCGACGGCCGCATTCGCAAGATTCGTCGGAAGGATCCGCAGCCGTGGGTGAATCATTACGCGTTCCATGTCTGGGACGAGGAGTGGGGGCACGTGATCTTTCGGTTCTGCCCGCACCCGCCCTACAATGCCTTGGTGATTGTGAACGGGCATGAGTGGGTGGCGCGGGAGGCGGAACGACGGGGGCTCGTGTTCCAGAAGGAGGACAACTGCTTCACGGAGTGGTCCAACGCCGCAGGCCTGGAGCAGATCGCAGAGACCTCGAGCGCAGAAAGCTCTAAAGGGCGCCTGTTCCGGGTCTGCGAGCGTTGGATGTATTCGGCGGTGCTGTGCTTCATGGTGGAGACCGCCGATCAGGAGCGGACGAACTTCCGCTACTCGTACTCGATCTACCAAGCAGAATACAGCCGCAATCTGCTCTTCCGCAGTGGCGCGGAAATGGATCAGGTGTTTCAGCGCCTGATCGATCGGGTGCGGGGGCCGCTCCAGCTGCGTACGGTGTGCCATCTGTTTGGCCGCCGCCGCCGTCCGCGGCGCAAGAAAGGCGATCGCCGGGAACCGGCGTTGGACGTCGTGCTCGAGAGACCGGAGTATGATCTGACGATCCTGCGCGTGCATTTCGCGCGGCTGACGTTGAAGATCTATACCAAAGGCGAGCGCGTCCTCCGCATCGAGGCGATGGCCCACAACGTACCGGACCTGCTATGCGGCAACAGCCTCGACCGCTACCCGCTCCTGGCGGACGAGCTGCGAGGTATGGTCGAAGTGATCGACTGCGTCGTCAGCGCCTTCATCGATCCCGGCCTGCTCGATACGCTATCTGCGCCGAGCCAGGTCGGGCGGGCCCGCGTGGGTGGCGTCGATGTGGTGAACCAGGCCGCATGCATGCGGTGGTCGAGAGTGTGCTCGCGTTCGCCGTGTGGCCCCAGGGCTTTCGCGCATCCGATGTGGCCGAGCGCGTGGCGGGCGCAACGGGGCGATCCCGCCTACCGGGCGGCCTACGACCTGCGCAAGCTTTGCGGCAAGGGCCTGGTCTCCAAGCCGCTGCGCTCACGCCGCTACCAGCCGTGTCCGCAAGCGCTGCGCGCTCCCGTCGCCCTTCTTGGTCCTGCGCGAACATGTGATCCGGCCGCTCCTCGCAAGGACCCTCCACAACAACGGAACCAGTCGCGAGCAGGCCGCGCACGATCAGCGATACCGGGCGCTTCGCACTACCATGAAACGAGCTCTGCCGCGAGGCCGGTATCGCAGCGTGAATAGAACATCGATGGACGTTTTACGATGGCGCTTTTTAGGCGCCTAAATCCATGGATCGCCTGGACGAGGACGAGATCGCGGCGGTGCTGGCGCCGGCCGGCGCGATCAGCCGGTCTCATCCCGCGTACGAAGATCGGCCCACTCAGCGCGACATGGCTCGCGCCGTCGCCCGCGCGTACAACGACGGCGGCATCGCGGTGCTCGAGGCGGGCACCGGCACGGGCAAGTCCGTGGCGTACCTGGTCCCGGCGATTCGATGGGCGACGCTCAACGGAGAGCGGACCGTCGTGTCGACCAACACGATCAACCTCCAGGAGCAGCTGGTCGAGAAGGACCTGCCGTTCCTGAGGCGATCCCTCGGCAGCGCGTTCCGCTTTGCGCTCGGCAAAGGACGGCACAACTACATCTCGCTTCGTCGGGCGCGGCTGGCCGTGCTCGGCCAGGCCGAGCTCTTCGACGCCGGCCAACACCGCGAGCTCGACGCGATCGTCGAATGGTCCAGGCACACGCGGGACGGCTCGCTCCAGGAGCTGCCCTTCACACCCAGCGCCGAGGTCTGGGACGAGGTCGTAAGCGATTCCGACGTCTGCCTCGGCAAGAAGTGCCCGCTCTTCGAGCAATGCTTCTATCAGCGCGCGCGGCGCGACGCGGCGTTGGCCGACGTCCTCGTCGTCAATCACCATCTCCTATTCAGTGACCTCGCCGTCCGCGCGGCACAGGACAACTACGACGCGCAAGCCGTGCTTCCGCCCTACCGCCGTGTGGTGCTCGACGAAGCACACAACCTCGAGGACGCGGCCACGTCTCACTTCGGCGCGGCCGTCACACGCCGCGGCATGATCCGCCTGCTCGGGCGGCTCGACCGGCGCGGGCGCGGCGTGCTGAGCGCGCTCGAGTCGAAGCTGCACGGCGGTGGCGACGACATGATCCGACAGGCCGCGCTCCGCGTGATCACCGATGAGCTGCGGCCGCGCGTCGAGCGTGCGCGCGAGCACACGATCGACCTGTTCGACCGGCTCGACGCGATCCTTTCGGGCGCTGAAGAAGACGTCGTCCGCCTGCACGAGGACTTCACGGGAGACCCCGAGTGGATGGACGGGCCCGCACAGGCGCTCGAAGGATTGGTGCTCGTGCTTCACGAGCTCGCGCGCGGCGTGCGCCGCGTGCGCGAGAGCATCAGCGTCGATGAGGAATGGAAGGACGTGATGCAGGAACAGCTGGTCGAGCTGCACGGTGTCGAAGCGCGGCTGTTCGATGCGATCGCGGCGTTGCGCACCGCGCTCGACCCCGGCACGGACGAGTTCCCGCTCGTGCGCTGGCTCGAGCGGCGCGGCGCCACGCGCGAAGCACGGGTCGCCGCGCGCGCGGCGCCAGTGGACCTCTCACGGGCCCTCCGCGAGCGCCTGTTCGAACGCGTGGACACCGCCGTGCTGACCTCGGCCACGCTCTCGACGGTCGACGGCTTCGCGTTCGTACGCGGCCGGCTCGGGCTGGCCAGCGGATTCCGCGTCGAGGAGGATGTGTTCGCATCACCGTTCGTCTTCGAGGAACAGACGCTCGTCGCGATTCCGACCGATTTCCCGTCGCCGCGCGATGCGGCGGACGCCTTCGATGCGAGGGTCGCCGCCGTGACGGAGGACCACGCCCGCCTGTGTGACGGCGGGCTGTTCGTTTTGTTCACATCGTACCGCTCGATGCGCGCGGTCGCGACGCACCTACGGCATCGCGGTGTCGAGAGTCGGTGGCCGTTGTTCGTGCAAGGCGAGGCGCCGCGGGCGCGGCTGCTCGAGCGGTTCATCGCCAGCAGTCGCGGCATCCTGCTCGGCGTCGCGTCGTTCTGGGAAGGCGTCGACGTGCCGGGCGAACCGTTGCGCGGATTGATCATCGCCAAGCTTCCCTTCAAGGTGCCGACGGAGCCGGTCACGGCGGCGCGAATCGAAGCGATCGAGAACGCGGGCGGGAACAGCTTCACCGAGTACATGCTGCCGCTGGCGGCGCTGCGCCTCAAGCAGGGCTTCGGCCGGCTCGTCCGCACGCGGCTCGACCGCGGCGCGATCGCGATCCTCGATCGCAGGGTCCTCGAGCGCGGCTACGGCCGTTATCTCCTGGAAGCGCTTCCGCCGGCGCCGGTGCACACTGGGGCCTGGGCGGAATTGCGCGAGCGGCTGCGGGGGTTTTATCTACGGGCGGGCGGGTGAGTGCGAGTGGGGGAAGTGGAACGGTTGATTGAGGGTGTAGGTGTACGTGTACGTGTAGGTGTAGGGGAGCAACATACCCGTAAACCTACACGTACACCTACACGTAAACGTAAACGTGCCCGTTCTTGTACGCCTACACCTACACATACAGCACACCCTAAAAC